>NZ_JAIXMK010000149.1:0-9760 GCF_020328095.1 Streptomyces sichuanensis | reverse complement strand
CCCGGCCCCCAGGCCCCCGCCCCCGGCCGCGCGGCCTCACCGACCGTCGGCTCACCGGCTCCCAGGCCCCCGCCGCCGCCAGCCACTGACCCCACCGGCCGCCGACCCCACCGGCCGGTGGACCGCCCGGACAAGCCACTCACCTCGAATTGGCCCTTTTTCCGGCTCCGTGGCACTGGGTTTGATGACGTTTGCAGCATCACCGCCCTTGATTAGTGAGGTCACATCGTGTCCACCCCCACTCCGCAGCAGCCCGAGACCGGCACGGCGCGCGTCAAGCGCGGCATGGCCGAGCAGCTCAAGGGCGGCGTGATCATGGACGTCGTCAACGCCGAGCAGGCGAAGATCGCCGAGGACGCGGGCGCCGTGGCCGTCATGGCCCTGGAGCGGGTCCCGGCCGACATCCGCAAGGACGGCGGGGTGGCCCGGATGTCCGACCCGAACATGATCGAAGAGATCATCGGCGCCGTCTCCATCCCCGTGATGGCCAAGTCCCGCATCGGCCACTTCGTCGAGGCCCAGGTCCTGCAGTCCCTCGGCGTCGACTACATCGACGAGTCCGAGGTCCTGACCCCGGCCGACGAGATCAACCACTCCGACAAGTGGGCCTTCACCACCCCCTTCGTCTGCGGTGCCACCAACCTGGGCGAGGCCCTGCGCCGCATCGCCGAGGGCGCGGCCATGATCCGCTCCAAGGGCGAGGCCGGCACCGGCAACGTCGTCGAGGCCGTCCGCCACCTGCGCCAGATCAAGAACGAGATCGCCAAGCTGCGCGGCTTCGACAACAACGAGCTGTACGCCGCCGCCAAGGAGCTGCGCGCTCCCTACGAGCTCGTCAAGGAGGTGGCCGAGCTCGGCAAGCTGCCGGTCGTCCTCTTCTCCGCCGGTGGCGTCGCCACCCCCGCCGACGCGGCGCTGATGCGCCAGCTCGGTGCCGAGGGCGTCTTCGTCGGCTCCGGCATCTTCAAGTCGGGCGACCCGGCCAAGCGCGCCGCCGCCATCGTGAAGGCCACCACCTTCTACGACGACCCGAAGATCATCGCGGACGCCTCCCGCAACCTCGGCGAGGCCATGGTCGGCATCAACTGCGACACCCTGCCCGAGGCCGAGCGCTACGCCAACCGCGGCTGGTAAGCGGCAGGCACGTTCGTCCCGGGTGGGCGGTCCGCGCTGTGCGGGCCGCCCACCCGTCGTCACAGATCTGAGAGGCAGTCCCCGTGTCCACCCCCACCATCGGTGTCCTCGCCCTGCAGGGCGACGTCCGCGAGCACCTCGTGGCCCTCGCCGCGGCCGACGCCCTGGCCCGCCCGGTCCGCCGCCCCGAGGAGCTGGCCGAGGTCGACGGCCTGGTCATCCCCGGCGGCGAGTCCACGACCATGTCCAAGCTCGCGGTCGTCTTCGGGATGCTGGAGCCGCTGCGCGAGCGCGTGCGCGCCGGAATGCCGGTCTACGGCACCTGCGCCGGCATGATCATGCTCGCCGACAAGATCCTCGACGGCCGCGAGGACCAGGAGACCCTGGGCGGCATCGACATGATCGTCCGCCGCAACGCCTTCGGCCGGCAGAACGAGTCCTTCGAGGCGTCGGTGGAGGTGGCCGGCATCGAGGGCGGCCCCGTCGAGGGCGTTTTCATCCGCGCCCCCTGGGTCGAGTCCGTCGGCGCGGCCGCCGACGTGATCGCCACCCACGACGGCCACACCGTGGCCGTCCGGCAGGGAAACGTCCTGGCGACGTCCTTCCACCCCGAGCTCACCGGCGACCACCGAGTGCACGCCCTCTTCGTGGAGATGGTGCGCGCAGCGCAGTAGTGAGATCCCGGTAGGATCTCAGTCGTTCGTTCAGAATTTGGTTACGCGAAGGAGACAGGCGGATGTCCGGCCACTCTAAATGGGCTACGACGAAGCACAAGAAGGCCGTGATCGACGCCAAGCGCGGCAAGCTCTTCGCAAAGCTGATCAAGAACATCGAGGTCGCGGCCCGCATGGGCGGTGTCGACATCGACGGCAACCCGACGCTCTACGACGCCATTCAGAAGGCGAAGAAGCAGTCGGTCCCCAACAAGAACATCGACTCCGCGGTCAAGCGCGGCGGTGGCCTTGAGGCCGGTGGCGCCGACTACGAGACCATCATGTACGAGGGCTACGGCCCGAACGGTGTCGCGGTGCTCATCGAGTGCCTCACCGACAACCGCAACCGCGCCGCCTCCGACGTGCGCGTCGCCATGACCCGCAACGGCGGCTCCATGGCCGACCCGGGCTCGGTGTCCTACCTGTTCAACCGCAAGGGCGTCATCATCGTCCCCAAGGGCGAGCTCTCCGAGGACGACGTGCTCGGCGCGGTCCTGGACGCCGGTGCCGAGGAGGTCAACGACCTCGGTGAGTCCTTCGAGGTCCTCAGCGAGGCCACCGACCTGGTCGCGGTCCGCACCGCCCTGCAGCAGGCCGGCATCGACTACGACTCGGCCGAGGCCAACTTCGTCCCCACCATGCAGGTGGAGCTCGACGAGGAGGGCGCGCGCAAGATCTTCAAGCTGATCGACGCGCTGGAGGACAGCGACGACGTGCAGAACGTCTTCGCCAACTTCGACGTCTCCGACGACGTCATGGCCAAGGTCGACGCGTAACACGTCCGGCAATGGTCGGCCGACGGGCCGGCGGGGGAACACACCCCGCCGGCCCGTCGGCATGACCGGCCGTTGTCAGTGGCAGCCGATAGCCTGCCCGGGCAGGTGATCGAAGGGGAGGGGCGCGATGCGGGTGCTGGGCGTGGACCCGGGGCTGACACGGTGCGGCGTCGGAGTGGTGGAGGGCGTCGCGGGCCGTCCGTTGCGCATGGTCGGCGTCGGCGTCGTACGCACGCCCCCCGAGTCGGAGGCCGCCGAGCGGCTCGTCCTCATAGAGCGCGGCATCGAGCAGTGGCTCGACGAGCACCGCCCCGAATACGTCGCCGTGGAGCGGGTGTTCAGCCAGCACAACGTCCGTACGGTCATGGGCACCGCCCAGGCCAGCGCCGTCGCCATGCTGTGCGCCGCCCGCCGCGGACTGCCCGTCGCGCTGCACACCCCCAGCGAGGTCAAGGCCGCCGTCACCGGCTCCGGCCGGGCCGACAAGGCCCAGGTCGGCGCCATGGTCACCCGGCTGCTGCGGCTGGACGCCCCGCCCAGGCCGGCCGACGCCGCCGACGCCCTCGCCCTGGCCATCTGTCACATCTGGCGGGCCCCCGCGGCCAACCGCCTGCAGCAACTCGCCGACGCCCAGCGCCGCACCACCGCTTCCGTACGACTCCCGAAGGGCACCCGATGATCGCCTTCGTCTCCGGCCCGGTCGCGGCCCTCGCCCCCGACGCCGCCGTCGTCGAGGTCGGCGGCATCGGCATGGCCGTCCAGTGCACGCCGAACACCCTCTCCGGACTCCGCGTCGGCCAGCAGGCCCGGCTCGCCACCTCCCTCGTCGTCCGTGAGGACTCGCTGACCCTCTACGGCTTCGCCGACGACGACGAGCGCCAGACCTTCGAACTGCTGCAGACCGCGAGCGGGGTCGGCCCCCGCCTCGCGCAGGCGATGCTCGCCGTGCACACCCCCGACGCACTGCGCCGCGCCTTCGCCTCCGCGGACGAGAAGGCGCTCACGGCCGTCCCCGGCATCGGCAAGAAGGGCGCGCAGAAGCTGCTGCTGGAGCTCAAGGACCGGCTGGGCGAGCCGGTCGGTCCGGCGGCCCCGGCCGCCACACCCGCGGCCGCTGCCGGCTGGCGGGATCAGCTGCACACCGCGCTCGTGGGCCTCGGCTACGCGTCGCGCGAGGCGGAGGAGGCGGTGGCCGCCGTCGCCCCGCAGGCGGAGGAGGTTGCCGCCGCAGGCGGTACGCCGCAGGTCGGCCGGCTGCTGCGGGCCGCGTTGCAGACGCTGAACCGGGCGCGGTGAGCAGTGGGTTCCTCCCCGGCCCCGCCCCTTCGCCGTTTCCCGAGGGGCTTCGCTCCCCGGCCCCCCCGGACCGCGCTGCGCGCGGTGTCCTCGAACGCCGGACGGGCTGAGATCAGCCCCTCCGCCCGCACCGTGAGGTTCAACCCGTGAACTGGGACGACGAGTCCGCATACGCCACACCCCCGGCAGGCGACCGCCTCGTCGGCACCGACGCCGACGGGGAGGACCGGGCCGTCGAGGCCGCGCTGCGCCCCAAGGACCTGGCCGAGTTCGTCGGCCAGGAGCGGGTCCGGCAGCAGCTCGACCTCGTCCTGAAGGCCGCCCGCGCCCGCGGCGCCACCGCCGACCACGTCCTGCTCTCCGGCGCCCCCGGGCTCGGCAAGACCACCCTCTCGATGATCATCGCCGCCGAGATGGGCGCCCCGATCCGCATCACCTCCGGGCCCGCCATCCAGCACGCCGGCGACCTCGCCGCGATCCTCTCCTCCCTCACCGAGGGCGAGGTGCTCTTCCTCGACGAGATCCACCGCATGTCCCGGCCCGCCGAGGAGATGCTCTACATGGCGATGGAGGACTTCCGGGTCGACGTGATCGTGGGCAAGGGCCCCGGCGCCACCGCCATCCCGCTGGAGCTGCCGCCCTTCACCCTCGTCGGCGCCACCACCCGGGCCGGCCTGCTGCCACCCCCGCTGCGCGACCGCTTCGGCTTCACCGGGCACATGGAGTTCTACGCCCCCGCCGAGCTCCAGCGCGTCGTCCACCGCTCGGCGCGGCTGCTCGACGTGGAGATAGACGAGAAGGGCGCGGCCGAGATCGCCGGCCGCTCGCGCGGCACGCCCCGCATCGCCAACCGCCTGCTGCGCCGGGTGCGCGACTACGCCCAGGTCAAGGCCGACGGCGTGATCACCCAGGAGGTCGCCGCCCGGGCCCTTGAGGTGTACGAGGTCGACCGGCGGGGCCTGGACCGGCTGGACCGGGCCGTGCTCACGGCCCTGCTCAAGCTGTTCGGCGGCGGCCCCGTCGGGCTGTCCACGCTCGCCGTCGCCGTCGGTGAGGAGCGCGAGACCGTCGAAGAGGTCGCCGAGCCGTTCCTGGTGCGGGAGGGGCTGCTGGCCCGTACGCCCAGGGGCCGCATCGCGACCCCGGCCGCGTGGACGCACCTCGGGCTGACCCCGCCCCCGCACGGCGGCCCGGGCACCGCTGCGCAGGACGGCCTGTTCGGGCAGTGACCGGCGCGGGGGCTGGTCCGGTCAGGAACCACGGTGACATGCTGGGCGTTGTTCCATAGGTGCGGACTCGCTTAGACTCCGCCGATGCCGTCCGTACATGTACGGCATACCACCCCCGTAGACCAGGCCGCGCCCCCAGCGGTCGTGTGAAGGAAACCCCGTCCCGTGAATATCGTGACTCTCCTGCCGTTCATCGTGCTCATCGGGGCCATGTTCCTGATGACCCGGTCGGCGAAGAACAAGCAGCGCCAGGCCATGCAGATGCGTGACCACATGCAGCCGGGTACCGGTGTCCGGACCATCGGCGGCATGTATGCCACCGTCAAGGAGATCAACGAGGACACGGTCCTGCTGGAGGTCGCCCCGGGCGTGCACGCGATCTACGCGAAGAACGCCATCGGCGCCGTCCTGGAGGACGCCGAGTACAACCGCATCGTCCACGGCCTGGAGCCGGAGGAGACCCCGGTCGTCCCGGACGACGCCTCCGCGCTGACCGAGGCCGTCGAGTCCGGCGAGCCTCCGGTCGAGAAGAAGATCGACCTCGGCAAGGACGCCGCCGCCACCGAGGACAAGGGCGAGAAGCCCGCCGCGTCCGGTGAGGGGACCGAAGCGGAGGCCAAGGACGCCAAGCGGGACGGCGGCACCGACGCGAAGTAGCCACTTTCCGGAACCGCGGAGCACCCACCGAGCGGTGCACCGCGGTTCCGTTACGGTCTAGGCTCCGGCGGGGGGCAGTCCCCACAACACTCGTGGCCGTCCGGCGAACACCCGACGCCGGACGGTTGGACAGGGAGAAACGACAAGGTGGCAGCACCGAAGAAGGGCCGCAGGTCCCCGGGCGGCCAGGGCAGGCCGGGCCGAGTCCTGGCCCTGATCCTGATCGCCATGGTGGCGCTCACCGCGGGGATGTTCGCCTCCGGGCACACCACACCGCGGCTGGGCATCGACCTCGCGGGGGGTACGAGCTTCACGCTGGAGGCCAAGAACCAGCCCGGCAAGCCCAATGCGATCAACACCACCAACATGAACACGGCCGTCGGCATCATCGACCGCCGTGTCAACGGTCTCGGCGTGACCGAGGCCGAGGTGCAGACGCAGGGCGTGAAGCACATCATCGTGAACATCCCCAAGGGGACGAACGCGAAGCAGGCCCGCCAGCAGGTCGGCACCACCGCACAGCTCGGCTTCCGGCCCGTCCTGACGTCCACCGCGGGCGTCAAGACCCCGGAGCCCGCGCCCAGCGCCACCGGCGACAAGGACAAGGCCGACAAGGGCAAGCAGGACGAGAAGAGCAAGCAGGACGACAAGAACAAGTCCTCCGGCTCGCCCTCCCCGTCGGCCAGCACCCAGGGCCGTCCCGTGACCGACGCCCTCAAGGCCGACAAGGCCGACGCGACGCCGGGCGCCTCCGCCTCCTCCTCCGCCAAGGCGGACGACAAGAGCGCGAAGAAGGACGACAAGAAGGCGCCGACGCCCACCCCGGCCACCGGGGACACGGCCGCCCTCCAGAAGAAGCTCGACGCGCTGGACTGCTCCACCAAGGAGAGCCGCTCCAAGGCCAACGAGGCCGCCGCGAGCGCCAAGCCGACCGACTCGATCGTCGCCTGCCGCAAGGACGGCCAGGTCAAGGAGATCCTCGGCCCCGTGGCCGTCGAGGGCACCGGCGTCACCGACGCCAACGCCGTCTTCGACACCCAGGGCGGCAAGGGCTGGATCGTCCAGCTGAAGTTCAACTCCTCGGGCTCCAAGAAGTTCGCCCAGGTCACCGGCCAGCTGGCCACCAAGCCGGCCCCGCAGAACCAGTTCGCGATCGTCCTGGACGGCGAGGTCGTCTCCGACCCCTCCGTCTCCACCTCGATCGGCGGCGGCCAGGCCGAGATCTCCGGCGGCTTCACCCAGCAGAGCGCCACCGACCTCGCCAACGTGCTGTCCTACGGTGCCCTGCCGCTCTCCTTCGACGTCGTCACCGAGACCACGGTGACCGCCGCGCTCGGCGGTGAGCAGCTGCGCGCCGGCCTGGTCGCCGGTGCCATCGGCCTCGCCCTGGTCGTCATCTACCTGGTGGCCTACTACCGCGGCCTCGCGCTCGTCGCCCTCGCCAGCCTCGCGGTCTCCGCGATCCTCACCTACACGATCATGGTCCTGCTCGGCCCGGCCATCGGCTTCGCGCTGAACCTGCCGGCCGTCTGCGGTGCCATCGTCGCGATCGGCATCACCGCCGACTCCTTCATCGTGTACTTCGAACGCATCCGGGACGAGATCCGCGAGGGCCGCACCCTGCGCCCGTCCGTCGAGCGTGGCTGGCCGCGCGCCCGCCGCACCATCCTCGTCTCCGACTTCGTCTCCTTCCTCGCCGCCGCGGTGCTCTTCGTCGTCACCGTCGGCAAGGTGCAGGGCTTCGCGTTCACCCTCGGTCTGACCACGCTCCTCGACGTCGTCGTGGTCTTCTTCTTCACCAAGCCGCTCATGACGATCCTCGCCCGCCGCACGTTCTTCGCCAGCGGCCACCCCTGGTCCGGCCTGGACCCCAAGCGGCTCGGCGTCAAGCCCCCGCTGCGGGCCTCCCGTCGCCGCGCCTCCGCCCCCGTCGACCCGAAGGAGGCGTGAGATGTCGCGACTCGGAACTCTCGGCGCCCGGCTCTACCGCGGTGAGGTCGGCTACGACTTCGTCGGCAAGCGGAAGATCTGGTACGGCATCTCGATCCTCATCACCATCACGGCCATCGTCGGCCTGGCGGTGCGTGGCCTGAACATGGGCATCGAGTTCTCCGGCGGCGCGGTCTTCACCACGCCCCCGACCTCCGTCTCCTCGACGCAGGCCCAGCGGACGGCCGAGGACACCTCCGGCCACACCGCCGTCGTGCAGAAGCTGGGCAACAAGGCCCTGCGCGTCCAGGTCAGCGAGCTCACCCCCGAGCAGTCGCGCAAGACCCAGGAGGCGCTGGCCAAGAAGCTCGACGTGCCGCTCGACAAGGTCAACACCGACATCGTCGGCCCCAGCTGGGGCGACCAGATCGCCAACAAGGCATGGACGGGCCTCGCGGTCTTCATGATCCTCGTGGTGATCTACCTGGCGATCGCCTTCGAATGGCGCATGGCGCTCGCCGCCCTGATCGCCCTGGTCCACGACCTCACCATCACCGTCGGCGTCTACGCGCTGGTCGGCTTCGAGGTCACCCCGGGCACCGTGATCGGTCTGCTGACCATCCTCGGCTACTCCCTCTACGACACCGTCGTCGTCTTCGACGGTCTGAAGGAGAGCTCGAAGGACCTCACCAAGCAGGCGCGCTTCACCTACAGCGAGATGGCCAACCGCAGCCTCAACGGCACCCTGGTGCGTTCCATCAACACCACGGTCGTCGCGCTGCTCCCGGTCGCCGGCCTGCTGTTCATCGGCGGCGGCTTCCTGGGCGCGGGCATGCTCAACGACATCTCCCTCGCCCTCTTCGTCGGCCTCGCGGCCGGTGCCTACTCCTCCATCTTCATCGCCACCCCGCTGGTCGCCGACCTCAAGGAGCGCGACCCGCAGATGAAGGCCCTGGCCAAGCGGGTGCGCGCCCGGCGCGCCGCCGACGCCGCCAAGGCCGAGGCCGGCGAGGCCCCCGAGGACGACGCCACCGACGCGGACGACGCAGAGGCCGCCGGCGTCGTCGGCCAGCGCAGCCAGACCGCGAGCCGCAACCGCGGCCGCGGCGGTGCGACGGGCAAGCGCCGATGACCGCCGGGAGCGCCGCGGGCGCCGAACGCGAGCTGACCGAACTGCTGCTCAGCCGGATCCACGACGTGCCGGACTACCCGAAGCCGGGCGTGACGTTCAAGGACATCACCCCGCTGCTCGCCGACGCCCGGGCCTTCGGCGCGCTCACCGACGCCCTCGCCGGGCTCTGCGAGCGCCACGGCGCCACCAAGGTCGTCGGCCTGGAAGCCCGCGGCTTCATCCTGGCCGCCCCGGTCGCCGTCCGCGCCGGGCTCGGCTTCGTGCCCGTGCGCAAGGCGGGCAAGCTGCCGGGCGCCACGCTGGCCCAGGCGTACGACCTCGAATACGGCAGCGCCGAGATCGAGATGCACGCGGACGCGCTGGACAGCGGCGACCGGGTGCTCGTCATCGACGACGTGCTGGCCACCGGCGGCACCGCCGAGGCGTCCCTGCAGCTCATCCGCCGGGCCGGCGCCGAGGTGGCGGGCGTCGCCGTGCTGATGGAGCTCAGCTTCCTGCCCGGCCGCGAGCGCCTGGAGGGCGCCCTCGCCGGCGCGCCCCTGGAGGCGCTGATCACGGTCTGAGGCACGGCCGCGACCACAGGGCGGGCACCGGGAGCTTCCCGGTGCCCGCCCTGCGTCGTGCGGGGCGCCGACGGCCTTGCCGCAGCCGGGCGCGCGGCGCTCCGGTGGCCGGGATCGATACCATGGCAGTCCGGACCTGAACGGGGGGCCGGAACGCATGAGGAGTGCTCTTGCCAGACGAGGTCCACCAGCCGCTCACCGCCGCTCACCAGGACAAGCCGTCTCCCGAGGCCGCGGCGGCCGCGGGCACGCCCACCGGCCGCCCGCACAGCGCCCCCGAGCCCGCCCCCGGCGGCGACCGGAGCACGCCGCGCGCCGGCGACGGACCGCC
>NZ_JAIXMK010000148.1:0-5279 GCF_020328095.1 Streptomyces sichuanensis | reverse complement strand
GGCAGGACGGCGACGGGCGCGCGCGGCGCCAGGGGGGCGCGCGGGTCCGCGGGGGCCTCGTAGGCGGCGGGGGTGGCGGCGCCGCCGTGGGGGCCGGCCGGGGCCGGGATGCCGCTGACGGTGCCGTCGGGGTTGAGGAAGGCGGGGCTGCCGCCGGGGACCATGCCCAGCTCGCGGGCGCGGCGCTCCAGGGCGTCCGGGGCGGCGAGCTGGTCGACCTCCTGCTGCAGGGCCTGCTGCTCGTCGGTCAGCTCGGTGGTCTTGCGCTGGAGGCGGCTGAGGTCGAAGGAACCCTGGTTGAGGGAGGAGTTCAGCAGCAGCAGCGAGATGAGGCCGGAGCCGAGCAGCACCACGACCAGCAGGACGAAGGGGGTGCGCCGGGCCCCGGCGGCCCCGGCCGGCAGCAGCCGGCCCAGGCGGGCACCCCGGCGGGCCGCCGGGGTCACGGGATGTCCTCGCGGATGCGCTCGGCGCCGCGCAGCCGGGCGGGGGCGGCGCGCCGGTTCTCCGCGACCTCCTCCTCGGTGGGCAGCTCCGCACCGCGGGTCAGCAGCTTCAGCCGCGGCTGGTACTGCTCGGGCACGACCGGCAGGCCGGGCGGGGCGGTGTTCGCGGCGCCCGCGGCGAAGACGGACTTCACGATGCGGTCCTCCAGCGACTGGTACGACAGCACGGCGATCCTGCCGCCGACCGCGAGCGCGGCGACGGCCGCCGGGATGGCGGCCTCGACGCTGGCCAGCTCGGCGTTGACCTCGATGCGCAGCGCCTGAAAGGTGCGCTTGGCGGGGTTGCCGCCGGTGCGCTTGGCGGCCTGCGGCAGGGCGTCGCGGATGAGCTCGACGAGGCGGGCACTGTTGCTGAAGGGCTCCTTCTCGCGCTCGCGCACGATGGCGGAGACGATCCGCTTGGCCTGCTTCTCCTCGCCGTACGCGCGCAGGATGCGCACCAGCTCGCCCGGCGGGTAGGTGTTGAGGACCTCGGCCGCGCTGATGCCCGTGGTCTGGTCCATGCGCATGTCCAGCGGCGCGTCCTGCGCGTAGGCGAAGCCGCGGTCGGCCTCGTCGAGCTGCATGGAGGAGACGCCCAGGTCGAACAGGACGCCCTGCACGCGCGGGATGCCCAGCCGCTTCAGCACGTCGGGCAGCTCGTGGTAGACGGCCCGCACGAGCGTGGCGCGGTCGCCGAAGGGGGCAAGCCGCTCCCCGGCGAGCGCGAGGGCGGTGGGGTCGCGGTCGAGGGCGACGAGCCGGGCCTCGGGGAAGCGGGTGAGCAGCGCCTCGCTGTGGCCGCCGGCGCCGAGCGTGCAGTCGACGACGACTGCGCCGGGCTCGGTCAGAGCGGGGGCGAGCATGTCCAGGCAGCGCTGGAGCATGACGGGGACGTGTCGCGCGTTGCTGCTCATGCGCCCTTCTGAGAGGTACGGGGAGGCGCGGCGGCACGCACCGCCCGGGTCCCCGCCCGCTCGAAGGGGAAGCGGCCGCTTCGGCACCGCGGAAGGGGCACCGGAACGACCGGGAGCGGGAGGAGGCCGAGAGGGTACGTGCGCACCGCGCGCACGTGGTGGTTCTTCGGATCCGAGGGGAGCATCACGCCTCCCACTTCGCGCCACTTTAGTCCACTCGTCCCCTTGGTCAACCAACTGGCCAGCGCGTCACTCCGCGCGTGCGTCGCGGCCGGGGGCCGACTACCTTCATCCCTATGTCGATATCCGCGTCTCAGCCGCAAAAGCCCAGCTCCGGCCCCGGGCCCGACTCCCGCACGGTGACCGACCGTCTGGTCGAGGCCAACGCGAAGTACGCCGCCGCGTTCACCGACCCGGGCATGGACGCCCGTCCCGTCCTGAAAGTGGCGGTCGTCGCCTGCATGGACGCCCGGCTCGATCTGCACGCAGCGCTGGGCCTCAAGCTCGGCGACTGCCACACCATCCGCAACGCCGGCGGTGTGGTCACCGATGACATCATCCGCTCCCTCACCATCAGCCAGCGCGCCCTGGGCACCCGCTCGGTCGTGCTGATCCACCACACCGGCTGCGGCCTGCTCAACCTCACCGAGGACTTCCGGCACGACATCGAGGCCGAGGTCGGCCAGCGGCCGGCCTGGGCGGTGGAGGCGTTCAAGGACCTGGACCAGGACGTGCGCCAGTCCATGCAGCGGGTGCGCACCTCGCCGTTCCTCCCGCACCGCGACGACGTGCGCGGCTTCGTCTTCGACGTCACGACGGGCCTGCTGCGGGAGATCGACCCGCGGCCCTGACGGGACGCGCCCGGCGAGTTATCCACAGGCCGTGACGGGATGCCGCGCAGGCGGCAAGAATGCGTAGGGGCACCGCCTCCGCGACTGCGGGCGCGGTGTCCACGCCATGGGGTGGGCCGGTCCGTGCCGACGGGCCAGGGGCCCTTCGCGATGTGCCGAGGAGGGCCGGGTGACGACCTATGACGAACGAGCGGGCCTGAGCGATCTTTCCACGACGGCCGAGCGTGTCCGCAGGTCGGTCGAGGGTGTGATCGAGGGCAAGCCGGAGGTCGTACGGCTCTCGCTGACCGTGCTGCTGGCCGAGGGACACCTGCTGATCGAGGACGTGCCGGGGGTGGGCAAGACGATGCTCGCCAAGGCGCTGGCGCGCTCGATCGACTGCTCGGTGCGGCGCATCCAGTTCACGCCGGACCTGCTGCCGTCCGACATCACGGGCGTGAGCGTCTACGACCAGCAGCGCCGCGACTTCGAGTTCAAGCCGGGTGCGATCTTCGCGCAGATCGTGATCGGCGACGAGATCAACCGCGCCTCGCCCAAGACCCAGTCGGCGCTGCTGGAGTCGATGGAGGAGCGCCAGGTCACCGTCGACGGGCACACCTACGAGCTGCCGAGCCCCTTCATGGTGGTGGCCACGCAGAACCCGGTCGAGATGGAGGGCACCTATCCGCTGCCCGAGGCGCAGCGCGACCGCTTCATGGCGCGCGTGTCGATCGGCTACCCCAGCCCGGAGGCGGAGCTGCGGATGCTGGACGTGCACGGCGGCCCGTCCCCGCTGGACGACCTGCAGCCCGTCGCCCACGCCCACGAGATCGTCAAGCTGGTCGACGCGGTCCGCGCGGTGCACGTCGCCGAGTCCGTCCGGCGGTACGCGGTCGACGTGGTGGGCGCCACCCGGCACCATCCCGAGCTCCGGCTCGGCGCGTCGCCGCGGGCGACGCTGCACCTGCTGCGGGCGGCGAAGGCGGCCGCCGCGCTGGCCGGGCGGGAGTTCGCGCTGCCCGACGACGTGCAGGCGCTGGCCGTGCCGGTCCTCGCCCACCGGCTGCTGCCCACCGCGCAGGCGCAGCTGAACCGGCGCACGGCCGAGCAGGTCGTGCTCGACATCCTCCAGCGCACCCCGGTGCCCGACCCGTTCGGCCAGCAGCCGCCGGGCGCGCGGAGACTGTGATGCCGCCCGCCGGCCGCCCAAACGCCGCCGCGGGCACGGCCCGGGGCAGCCTGGGAGCGGCGCTGGCGGGGCTGACCACCCGGGGGCGCTCCTTCCTGGCCGCCGGGGTGGCCGCCGCCGGCTGCTCGTACGTCCTGGGCCAGGAGGACCTGCTGCGGGTCGGGCTGTTACTGACCCTGTTGCCACTGGTCTGCGTGATCGTGCTGCACCGCACCCGGAACCGGGTCACGGGCAGCCGGCGGCTGGCGCCCGCGCGGGTGCCGGCCGGGGCGGAGGCCCGCGTGGGCCTGCGCGTCGACAACGTCTCGCGCCTGACCACCGGCCTGCTGATGCTCCAGGACCGGGTGCCCTACGCCCTCGGGCCGCGCCCGCGCTTCGTCCTGGACCGCGTGGAGCCCGGCGGGCGGCGCGAGGTGTCCTACCGGGTCCGTTCGGGGCTGCGCGGCTGCTATCCGCTGGGGCCCCTGGAGCTGCGGCTGACGGACCCCTTCGGGATGTGCGAGCTGACGCGGGCGTTCAGCGCCCAGGACACGCTCACGGTCGTGCCGCGCGTGGACGCGCTGCCGCCCGTGCGGCTGGGCGGCACGGCGGCCGGCCACGGCGACGGCCGCCACCGCTCGCTCGCCCTGGCCGGCGAGGACGACGTCATTCCGCGCGGCTACCGCCACGGCGACGACCTGCGCCGGGTGCACTGGCGTTCCACCGCCCGCCACGGCGAGCTGATGGTGCGCCGCGAGGAGCAGCCGCAGCGGGCGCAGTGCACGGTGCTCCTGGACACCCGTGGCGCGGCCTACCCGGGGGCGGGGCCGGGCGCGCCCTTCGAGTGGGCGGTCTCCGGCGCCGCGTCTGCGGCGGTGCACCTGCTGGAGCGCGGCTTCGCGGTGCGGCTGCTGACGGACACGGGCAGCTCGCTGCCGGGGCCGGACGGTGCCGGCGGCTCCGCCCACGGCCCGGCGGAGACGGCCGGGCTGATGCTGGACGCCCTCGCCCTGATCGACCACTCCGAGGGCACCGGCCTCTCCCCCGCCCTCGACGCCCTGCGCACCGGCGGTGAGGGGCTGCTGGTGGCGTTCCTCGGCGAGCTGGACGAGCAGCAGACGGCGGTCGTGGCGCGGATGCGGCAGCGCAGCGGCACGGCGGTCGCCTTCGTGGTGGACGCCGCCGCCTGGGCCGGGCCGGCGGCGGGCGGCCGGGGCGCCGGGGACCGGCTGCGGGCGCTGCGGGAAGCGGGCTGGACGGCCCTGCCCGTCGCCCCCGGCGCGGCGCTGCCCGACCTGTGGCGGCTCGCGGCCTCGCCGGACGGCCGGGCCGCCGGTGCCCGCGACGGCACGGCGGGAGGCCGGTCATGAGCGGATCCGTACGGCTCGCGGTGGGCGCGACGATGGCCACGCTCACCGCGTCCTGCGCGATGCTGCCCCTGGTCGACCGGAGCACCTGGCTGGTGCAGGCCGCCTTGCTGCTGGCCGTCCAGTCGGCGGCCGGTGCGGTGGCCCGCCGGCTGACGCCCCGCCGGTGGCTGACGGTCGCCGTGCAGGCGCTGACGGGGCTGCTGCTGCTCACGGTGGTCTTCGCCCGCTCGCAGGCCCTCGGCGGGCTGCTGCCCGGGCCCGAGGTCCTCCAGGAGTTCGGCCGGCTGCTGCAGGGGGGCCTGGACGACGTCGGCCGGTACGCCATTCCCGCGCCGGCCACCCCGGCCATCAAGCTGCTGCTCGTGGGCGGGGTGCTGCTGGTCGGCCTCGTCGTGGACGCGGTGGCGGTCACCTTCCGGGCGGCCGCCCCGGCGGGCCTGCCGCTGCTCGCGCTGTACTCGGTCGGCGCCGGGCTGGCCGAGGGCGGCTCGGACCGGCTATGGTTCCTG
>NZ_JAIXMK010000147.1:0-18307 GCF_020328095.1 Streptomyces sichuanensis | reverse complement strand
GGCGCCGGGCTGGCCGAGGGCGGCTCGGACCGGCTATGGTTCCTGGCGGCCGCGGCCGGCTACCTGCTGCTGCTCCTGGCCGAGAGCCGGGACCGGCTCGCCCGGTGGGGCCGGGTCTTCGGCGCCCCCGGGCGGCCCCCCGCGGGCGGCTCGGCGCCCGGCTCCGGCCTCGCCCCGGCCCCGGTGCGCACGGGGCGGCGGATCGGGGCGCTGGCCCTGGGGCTGTCGCTGGCGATCCCGGCCGTCCTGCCGTCCATCGACGGCGGGTTGCTGCGGCCGCAGGGCAAGGCGGCGGGCCCCGGGCGCGACGGCGGCACCATCTCGGCCGTCAATCCGCTCGTTTCGCTGCAGAACAGCCTCAACCAGCCCGAGAACCGCGAGCTGCTGCGCTATCGCACCTCCCCGGCGGCCACCGGGGACCTGTACCTGCGCATCGTCGCGCTCGACCATTTCGACGGGGCGTCATGGCGCGCCTCGGAGCGGCGCATCACCGACGTGCCGCTGCCGCTGCCCGCCCCCGTCGGCCTGGCCCCCGGGGTGCGGGCGGACCCGGTCGCCCTCGCCGTCTCGGCCGCCGAGGGCTACGGGCAGAACTACCTCCCCATGCCGTATCCCGCCGACACGGTCCGCCTCACCGGCCGGTGGCGGTACGAGCCCGAGGGCCGGACGCTGGTCGGCGACCACGGGCAGACCACCCGGGGCCTGAGCTACGAGGTCTCCAGCCTCCGGGTGCAGCCCACGGCCGCCCAGTTGGCGGCCGCGCCCGCCCCGCCGGAGCAACTGCTGCGCGAGTACACGCGGGTGCCGCAGACGCTGCCGAAGGTGGTGGCGACGACGGCCCGGAAGGTGACGGCGGGAGCGGCGAACGCGTACGAGCAGGCGGTGAAGCTGCAGGACTGGTTCTCCGTCAACGGCGGCTTCCAGTACGACACCGAGGTGCGTTCGGGCAGCGGACCCGACGCCATGGCGCGGTTCCTGGAGGAGAAGAAGGGCTTCTGCATCCACTACTCGTTCTCCATGGCGGCCATGGCCCGCACCCTGGGCATCCCCGCACGCGTCGCGGTCGGCTTCACGCCGGGCACCCCGCAGACGGACGGCTCGGTGTCGGTCGGTTCCAAGGACGCCCACGCCTGGCCCGAGCTGTACTTCGAGGGCGCGGGGTGGACGCGGTTCGAGCCCACGCCGAGCCGGGGCACGCCGCCGGAGTACACGGTCGTCCCTTCCCCGGCCCTGCCCGACCCCGAGGGCCCCGCGCCGCCGCCCCGCCACTCGGCCGCGCCCGTCCCGGCGCCCGCGGACCGCACGGACTGCCCGCCGCAGCTGAGGAAGGACGGCGGCTGCCCGCGGCCCGCGCAGGAGGAGGCGAGCGCCGGCGGAGGGGGCGGCGGGCCGTCGTGGACGGTGCTCGCGGGCATCGCGGCGGCGGCACTGGCCGCGCTCGTCCTGCCCGTGCTGCCGCTGCTGTGGCGGGTGCGGACCCGGGCCCGGCGCCTGCGCCCCGGACCGGGCTCGGGCACGGACCGGGCCGGGCCCGGTGGGGCGAGGACGCGCACGCTGGCCGCGTGGCGGGAGCTGACCGACTCGGCCTGGGACTACGGGATCCCGCCCGACGAGTCCCTGACGCCCAGGACGGCGGCGGACCGCATCGTGCGGGCCGCGGCCCTGGAGGGGCCGCCCGCGGCGGCCGCGGGCCGGCTGGCGACGGCCGTCGAGCAGGTGCTGTACGCCCCCGCGCCCCGTCTGACGGGCGAGCCCGCGGCGGACGCCGAAGCCGTCCGCGCCGGGCTCCGGGCCTCGGCCGGCCGCCGGGCCCGCCTCCGCGCCCTCCTGGCCCCCCGCTCGGCAGCCCGCATCGCCTGGCACCTCACCCACCGCTGGTCGCACACCAGGTCCCGCCTACGCCGCCGGCCCGGCGGAAACGGGGCCCGGGGCGTGTCCACGAAGTAGCGCCGTAGGCCGCGGAGGGCTCGGCCGCAGCGTCGGGTGGAAGGCGCGGCCGGGGCCCCCGGCGGGGGCACCTCGCGGCGACGGCCGGAGTGGCGTCGCGGGCGGGGCGTTCGCCGCCACGGCCCGGGGTGTGTCCGGGGCGCTCGGCCGCAGCCCCGCGGCGTCCGGCGCCGGGGCGTATCCCGGCCCTGGCCGGGGTGGCGTCGCAGGCCGGGCGCTGGGCGCGCGGCGCCCTGCGGTTCCCGGACGGCGGCAGGAACGGCGCCTGTTCGCGGTGTCGGCCCCGCGAGGCCCGGCCCCGCCGGGTCGGCACTCGGCCGGCGGTCTCCGTGCCGCGGAACACCCGGGCCGGAGCCGGCGCCGCGGGCGTCCGCCCCCCGCCCCGCAGGGCCCCCGAAGCACCGCGGGAGCCCGGATGCGTGCGGGCAGCGCCGCGGCGCCCGGCGCTCCGTGCCGCAGTGGGTGCCCGGACATGCGGCAGGGGCCGGAAACGTGGTTCCGGCCCCCGGGGGCGTTGCTCAAGAAGGTTGTCGGGCCTAGTGGCCCTGCTCGTCACGGCGGCGCTGCCACCGCTGCTCGATGCGGTCCATCATGCCGACGCGTCGACGGCCGCCGGCCGTGCGCCGGGGCGTTCCCGCCGGGCCGGCGCCCCGCTGGGCCCCGGGCTTCGGCGCCTTGCGCCACCCCGTCACCGCGAGCACGGCGCAGGCCAGCATGACCAGGAAGCCCGCCACGCTGATCCAGATCCGCTGGGCGACCATTCCGGCCATGAGGAGCGCGATGCCCACCAGAAAACCCGCGACCGCCTGGTAGACCCGTCGCCGGGTGTACGTGCGCAGGCCGCTGCCTTCGAGCGCTGTCGCGAACTTGGGATCTTCGGCGTACAGCGCTCGCTCCATCTGCTCGAGCATGCGCTGCTCGTGCTCCGAGAGCGGCACGGAGTCCTCCTACTCGTCGGTCGCGGGGGGCGACCGGGGTGCGACCCTTTCAGGATAGGCAGGGAATCGCCCCCGTGAAACCCGCCCCTCTGCGCCAAATCGGCCACCGGCCCCGGTGTGGCGGTCGATGCCGTCGGGACGTACATTCCCTGCTCGCCGATCCGCCATGCCGGACGGTGTCCCCCGATCATACGGGGCGATCGGGCCGATCGGGTGGCCCGCGTCCGATGCGTGGAATCAGCCGCGCTCGGCGAGGACGTGCAGCTGGGTGGCCACCGAGTGGAAGGCGGGCAGCTCGGCGGCGGCGGCCTCCAGTTGCAGGAGCGCGTCGAGGGCGCCGGGCTCGGCGTCGACGAGGACTCCGGGCACCAGATCCGCGAAGATGCGCACGCCGTGCACCGCCGTGACCTGCAGGCCGGCGGCGTCGACGAGGCCGGAGAGCTCGTCGGCGGAGAACCGGCGGGTGACCGGGTCACCGGCGCCCCAGTGCCCGGCGGGGTCGGTCAGGGCCTGACGGGCCTCGGTGAAGTGCCCGGCGAGGGCCCGCGCGAGCACGGCACCGCCGAGCCCGGCGGCCAGCAGGCTGAGGGTGCCGGAGGCGCGGAGCGCGGCGGCGGCGTTGCGGATGCCCTCGGCGGGGTCGTCCACGTACTCCAGCACGCCGTGGCACAGCACCAGGTCGTAGCCGTCGCGCTCGACGACGTCGAACAGGCCGTGCGCATCGCCCTGGACGCCGCGCACGAGGTCGGCGACGCCGGCCTCGGCGGCCCGGCGCTCCAGCGCGAACAGGGCGTTGGGGCTGGGGTCGACGACGGTGACCCGGTGGCCGAGGCGGGCGAGCGGCACGGCGAACTTGCCCGAGCCGCCACCGGTGTCGAGGACGTCCAATGCCTCCCGGCCGGCGGCCTTGACCCGGCGGTCGAGGGCGTCCCGCAGGACCTCCCAGACCACGGCGGTACGAAGGGATGCCCGGGGGCGCAGGGGCTCTGACACGGCGGGTGGCTCCTCGACGGCGACGTTGGGGCCGGCGGACGGCTGCCGACGGCGCCACCAGCCTAATGGCCACCGCCGGACGGCTCCCCGCGCCGCCCCGCGCTCCGGCGGCCGGCGCCGGGCCCCGGCACGCCCGGCTACCCGGCCGGCGGCTGCCGGGGCAGCCGCGGCTGGAGGACCAGCATGTGCTCGACCAGGCGCAGGAAGGCGTCGGCGTCGCGCAGCAGGTCGTCGGCCTCCCGGCTGCCGGCGGCGGAGCGTATGCCCGCCTCGGCCCGGGCCCGGCGTGCCGCGCCGGAGGCGAACAGGGCGCTCCACTCGGAGAGTTCGGGCGCCACCTCCGGCAGCACCTCCCAGGCGCTGCGGATGCGGCGGCGGCCGCGCGGGGACGCCTCGGGGCGGCCCCGGACGGCGAGCACGGCGGCGGCGGTCCGCAGGGCGGCGAGGTGTGCGGTGGCGTACCGCTCGTGGGGCGCCTCCAGGGCGGCGGCCTCCGTCAGGCCCTGGCGGGCCTGGGCGAGCAGGTCGAGGACGGCGGACGGGGTCGTGGGGCGGGGCGGTGCGTCCCACCCCGCCGGGGGCGAGGCAAAGGGGCGGACGTCGTTCGCGCTCGTGGCCATGACGAACCTCCTTCGTCGGGGCGGCGCGCCGCACGGTGACGGGGCCGCCGTATGGAGCCATCGTGGGGCACACCACTGACAATCTGCCCTGACCTGCACGAACGCCCGTGACGCAGGGGTGGGTTGACGCACGGGGGGTCTTGGCGGCCATACTTTTTGCACTGACCAGTCAGTTCAAGATCGTTGGAGGTCGCCCGTGGACAGCACCCCGCACGGAGCCGCGATCACCGCCGTGGGCCTCGGCCTGAAGGGGCCGCGCGGCTGGGTGTTCCGCGATGTGGACGTCGACGCCCCGCCCGGCTCGCTCGTCGCCGTGGAGGGCCCTTCCGGTTCCGGCCGCACCTGTCTGCTGCTCACTCTCACCGGACGTATGCGCATCACCGAGGGCCGCGCCGCCGTCGGCGGCCACGCGCTGCCCGCACGGATGCCGGCCGTCCGCCGGTCGAGCGCCCTGGCGCACGTCCCCGGCGTCTGCGAGCTCGACCCCGCGCTGACCGTCGCCGAGCACCTGCGCGAACGGATGCTGCTGCAGCGCCGTTTCGGCGGCCCGCCCCTCGCCCTCCTCCGCCGCCGTGCCGCCCGCTCCGAGGACCGGGCCCGGGCCACCGCCGTCCTGACCGCCGCCGGGCTCGACACGGAGGCGCTGCCCAAGGGCGCGGACACGGCCGTACGGGACCTGGGGCGGCTGGAGGCCCTGCGGCTGTCGCTGGCCCTGGCCCTGGTCGGGGGGCCGCGCCTGATCGCCGTGGACGACACCGACCTCAAGCTCTCCGACGCCGAACGCGACCGCGCCGGGGAGCTGCTGCGCTCGCTCGCCGCGAGCGGCACGACCGTCCTCGCCGTCTGCAGCAGGGCACCCGACGGCGCCGTCGTCGTCCCGACCGCCCCGGCCGCGCGCGATGCGGCCGGACGTGCCGCCCGGAGCAGCCGTCCGGCCCCGGTGGGCCGCCTCCGGAAGGGAGGTGCTGCGGATGCGCTCCCCGCGACTGGCCGCGCTTGAGCTCAGGCGCTTCGGGCGGGGCCGGCTGCCGCGTGCCGCCCTCGTCGCGCTCCTGGTGCTGCCGCTGCTCTACGGCGCCCTGTACCTGTGGTCGTTCTGGGATCCCTACGGGCGGCTGGACAAGGTTCCCGTGGCGCTGGTCAACGCCGACCGGGGCGCCACCGTGGACGGCACGAGGACGAACGCCGGCGACTCCCTCGCCCAGGGCCTGCGGGACAGCAAGTCCTTCGACTGGCACACCACGAGCGCCGCCGACGCCCGCAAGGGCATCGAGAAGGGCACGTACTACCTCTCGCTGACCATCCCCGCCGACTTCAGCGCACGGCTCGCCTCCAGCTCCGGCAACGCCCCGGAGACGGGCGCGCTCCAGGTCCGCACGAACGACGCCAATAATTACATCGTCGGCCAGATATCCCGGTCGGTCTTCTCCGAAGTGCGCGCGGCCGCCTCGCGGAAGACCTCGCGCTCCTTCTACGACAAGATCTTCCTCTCCTTCTCCGACCTCCACGACAAGACCGCCGAGGCGGCGTCCGGCGCCGACCGGCTCGGCGAGGGCATCGGCACGGCGCGCAAGGGGGCCGGGGACCTCAAGGACGGCCTGGCGAAGGCCGAGCGGGGCAGCGGCGACCTGGAGGCCGGCGTCGGCAAGCTGCACACCGGCGCCGGGACCCTGGACGAGAAGTCCGGTGAACTCGCCACGGGCGCGCGGAAGGTCGCGGCCGGCACCCAGCAGCTGGCCGACAAGGTCAACGGCGTGGCGGGCCGCGAGGGGGCGTTCGTCAAGGAACACGCCCGGGAGATCGGGCGGACCGCCCGCCTCGTCGCCAAGGAGGCCAAGACCCTGCGCGAGCACCTCGGCGACCTCCCCTCCCCGGCTGTCACCGCCGCCCTCGCCAGGACGAGCCGCACGAGCGCGGACGCCCTGGCCGCCGTCCACGAGCAGCAGTGCGCGGCACGCCCCGCCGACTTCTGCCCCGCCCTGGAGAAGGCCCTCTTCGCCGCCCGGCAGTCGGCCGCCGGCGCCGCACGGCTCGACGCGCTCGTACGGAACGAGGACGGCGCACTGGACCGGCTCCCCGGCCGGCTGGACACCCTGCGCGGCGCTGCCGAGCGGCTGGCCGACGAGGCCCCGGACCTGGGCCGGGACATCGACAGTGCCGTGCGCAAGGTCAACGCCCTCAACGACGGCGCCCGGCAGCTCGCCGACGGCGCCGGCCGCCTGCACAGCGGGGCCGGTCAGCTCCACGACGGCCTGGGCACGGCCAAGGAGGGGGCCGCCGGCCTCGACAGCGGCATCGGCAGGCTGCGCGAGGGGGCCGACAAGCTGCAGGGCGGCATGGTCAAGCTGTCCGACGGCTCGGCCGAACTCGCCGGCGGCCTGCACGACGGGGTGGCGAAGATCCCCGCCTACGGCAAGAAGGACCGCGACGCCCGCACCGAGGTGATGGCCGACCCGGTCACCCTGGCCTCGCACGCCCTGCACAAGGCGCCCAATTACGGCACCGGTTTCGCCCCGTACTTCATCCCGCTGTCCCTGTGGGTCGGGGCGATGGTCGCCTACATGCTCATCCAGCCGCTCAACCGCCGCGCCCTGGCCGCCGGGGCCTCCGCGTGGCGGATCGCCCTCGCCGGCTGGCTCCCCGTCGTCGCCGTCGGCGTGCTGCAGGCCGGTGCCCTGCTGGCCGTCCTGCACTGGGCGCTGGGCCTGCGCATGGTGCACGCGGCGGGCACCGCGGCCTTCCTCGCGCTCGTCACCTCCTGCTTCGCCGCCATCGTGCAATGGCTGGGCGCCCGCTTCGGGCCGGCCGGCCGCATCCTGGTGCTGGCGCTGCTGATGCTGCAGCTGACGTCGGCGGGCGGCACGTACCCGGTGCAGACCAGTCCGGGGTTCTTCAACGCCATCCACCCCTTCCTGCCGATGAGTTACGTGGTGGAGGGCCTGCGCCACCTCATCACCGGCGGCGGCCTGGCGCCCGTGTGGCAGGCGTGCGGCGTGCTGGCGGCGTTCACGGCCGGCGCGCTCGCCCTGACGGCCCGGTCGGCGCGCACCAAACAGGTCTGGTCGGTCGACCGGCTCCACCCGGAACTCACTCTGTGAGCGCGGCCACTGCGAGTACAGGGAGAATCACTCTCATGGACAGCAGCAGTACGCGCCGGCAGAACACCCGGCGGAAGCTCTTCGAGGCGGCGGTCACCCTCATCGCCGAGCAGGGGTTCTCCTCCACCACGGTGGACGAGATCGCCGAGCGCGCCGGGGTGGCCAAGGGCACGGTCTACTACAACTTCGCCAGCAAGACCGTGCTCTTCGAGGAGCTCCTGCGGCACGGCATCGAGCTGCTCACCGACTCCCTGCAGGCCGCCGCCGACGAGACGGCCGAGCGGGGCGGCAGCCGGGTCGACGCCCTCGACGCGATGATCCGGGCGGGCCTGGACTTCATCACCCGCTACCCCTCGCTCACGCAGCTGTACGTGGCCGAGCTCTGGCGCACCAACCGGGCCTGGCAGTCGACGCTGATGCAGGTGCGGCAGAAGGCGATCGCGGTGATCGAGTCCGTCCTGCGGGAGGCGGTGGCGTCCGGCGAACTGAGTCCGGAGATCGACGTTCCGCTCACGGCGTCCGCCCTGTTCGGGATGGTGCTGGTGGCGGCGCTGGACTGGCAGTCGTTCCAGCCGGAGCGGTCGATCGACGAGGTGCACTCGGCGCTCTCCCGGCTGCTGCAGGGGCGGGTGGGCGGCGGCCGCTAGGCCGCGTCCGCCCGCAGCACGTGCGGCGCCGTTCCGGTGCGGACCGATCCCCCTCGGTCCGCACCGGAACGGCGCTCCCCCGTGTTCCCCCGTATCTCCCCCGGGCCCCGTGGGGCCCCCGTACCCCCCGGTCGCGTCAGGGCCGCCGTGCCGTTCCGCCGCCCCGTGTCGGCGGTGCCGGCGCCGGCGTCCCTTCCGCGACCACCACTCTCCCTTCCGGACCGGTGCCGCCCCATCCGCGCACGTACTCATCTCGCGCCCTGAGTACGCGTACTCAGCCGTGGGCCCGCGCACCCGGACGGCCGGCGCCGGACGCGGCAGGGGCGCTGGTCGGGGGTTGTCGGTGGGGCCGGATAAAGTCGGGCGCATGGCACGGATTGCGGTGATCGGCGCCGGGATGGGCGCGATGGCAGCCGCTGCCCGGCTGGCCGTCGCGGGCCACCGGGTGGCGGTGTACGAGCGCGCGGGGACGTACGGCGGTGGCGTCGGCCGGCTCGCGCGGGACGGGTTCGTCTTCGACACGGGGCCGGGGCTGCTGCATCTGCCCGCCGTCTACCGCGACCTGTTCGTCAAGACGGGCAAGGAGTCGCTGGAGCAGAGCCTGGCCCTGTTCCAGGTCGACCCCGCGAGCCGGCATCTGTTCGCCGACGGAACGGACTTCTCCCTGCCCAACGCCTCGCGCGCCGGCGTCGTCGCGGCGCTGGACGGCGCCCTCGGCGCGGGCGCCGGCGAGAAGTGGAGCGAGCTGGTCAACCGGGCGCGCGAGGTGTGGGACGCCACGCGCCGCCCGCTGCTGGAGGAGCCGCTGCGGGCCGAGCGCACCGAGGCCCTGGGCGGCGATCCGTATCCGGCGGTGCGCCGGCGCGGGCTGTTCCGGCGGAACGCACCGGTGACGCTGGCGTCGGTCGCGGAGCGGGAGTTGCGCGACCCCCGCCTGGTGGCCCTGCTGGAGAGCCACGCCCTGGCCTACGGCCTCGACCCGCGCAGCGCCCCCGCGAGCGCGACGGTCCTGCCGTACATGGAGCAGACCTTCGGCAGCTGGTACGTCGGCGGGGGCCTGCGGGGCCTCGCGGACGCGCTGTACGAGCGGTGCGTGGCGCGCCGGGTGGAGTTCTCCTTCGGCGCCGAGGCCGTGGGCGTGGTGGAGAAGGACGGGCGCGCGGCCGGGGTGCGGCTGGCCGACGGCAGCGTGGCCGAGGCGGACATGGTGGTGGCCGGGGTCTCCCCCGGCCGGCTGGCGGCGCTCGCCCCGGGCGCGGCCGGGCCGCCGGCCGCCGGGGCGGCGCCGGTGCCGCCTAGCAGGTTCAGCGTCTTCCTGGCGCTCGGCGGGGCGCGCCCGGAGGGCACCGTGCACCGCACGGTGGTCCACGCGGGCGACCGGGCCGCCGAGTTGGCGGCGGTCTTCGGCACGGGGCCGGCCGGCGGCTACGGGCCGACGGTGACCGTCCTACGGCCGGACGACGCCGCCACGCGCCCGGACGACGGGCACGAGGCCGTGACGCTCACGGCCACGGTGGCGCCGCAGGGGCGGGTCGACTGGAGCGAGGAGCGGACGGCCGGTGCGTTCGCTGACCGGCTGGTGCAGGCCGCCGAGGCGGCGATACCGGGCCTGCGGGAACGGCTGCTGTGGCGGGAGGTGCGCACTCCGGCCGATGCGGAGGCGGCGACCGGCGCCGAGGGGGGCGGGGTGCCCGCGCCCGTACTGGCCGGGGGTGCGGGGGCGTTCCTGCGTCCCGGCAATCTCACGGACCTGCCCGGGCTCTACCGCGTGGGCGGCTTCGCCCATCCCGGCGGCGGGCTGGCCCACGCCGGGATGTCGGGAGCGCTGGTGGCCGGTCTGATCGTGGACGGCGCGGACTGGCGCGGCTCGCAGTGAGCCCCGGCACCGCCCCGCCGCCGGTGGCGGGGCGGCCCCGGCGTCAGTAGCGGTAGCGCTGTTCGTCGTAGCCGTTGCTGCCGGGGAGCTGCTGCGGCGGGTAGGGCTGCTGCTCGGCCGGGTTCGCCGGGTCGACGGGGTTGTTGGCGTCCCGCTGCTGCGGCACCCACACGCCGCCCGGCGGGGTGTCCATGTCGTACCCCTGCGAGGCGTAGGTCCCCGCGGTGTAGCCCCCGCCGCCGTACTGCTGCTGGGGGTAGGGCTGCTGCTGGCCGTAGGCGTCGTACTGCTCGTAGGCCGGGGAGCGGTTGCCGATGTACGGGTCGGAGTAGGACGCGTACTGCTGCTGGTCCTGCCCGTAGTCGAACTGGCCGGCGTAGCCGCCCTGGGCGGGCGCGCCCGCCGTTCCGGCCGTCTGCTCGCCGCCGCCGTACGTGCCGTAGGCGCCCGCCGGGTAGCCGGCGGAGTCGTAGCCGGTGGCCGGCGGGTGCTCGGCGGTCGGCTGCTGGGGCACGTTGGGCATGAGGTCGGTCACGCCGCCGTCCGCGGCGGGGACGGCCGGGACCGCGTCGGGCCCGGAGGCCGGGAGCGTCACGTCGGCCGCGGGGGCCGGTGCGGGGGACGCGGGGCGGTCGCCACCCCTGCGGCGCCGCCCGGCGCGTGACGTGGCGTCGGCCCGGCCCGTTGTGCCGCCCGCCTTCGCGGCCGCGGCGCCCCGGCCCTTCGTGGCGCCCGCCTTCCCGGCGTCGGCGCCCTCGTCGTCGGTGCGGCGCAGGGCCCAGCCGCGGGAGAAGCCCCGGCGGAAGGAGAGCGTGACGAAGGTCTGGCCCACCGCGAAGGCGATGGCGCCGACGACGATGACGGCCACGGACGGGATCACCACGCCCGCGACGACGCCGAGGAAGCCGACGAACGCGAGGAGCCGCCAGCGCAACCGCGCCTTGTACTGCAGCAGCACCTCGCCGAGCAGCCAGAGCGCGACGACCCCGAACGCGATGTAGAGGACCGTCCAGCCCATTAGCGCCCCTCTCGTGCGGCCGCCGTCGCCGGCCGGCCGTCAGGACCGCTGGTGCAGTCCCAGATTCTCGTAGATCTCCAACGTGGCCGTGGAGTGGTTCAGGGTAATGAAGTGCAACCCGGGAATCTCCTCGGCCATCAACCGGGCACACAGATCCGTCGCGTACTCGATTCCGATCGAGCGTACAGCGGCCGTGTCATCTTTCACCGCGAGGATCCTCTCCGCCAGGTCCGGGGGGAACGCCGCGTTGCTGAGCTGTGCGAATCGTTCAATTTGTCGCACATTGGTGACCGGCATGATTTCCGGAATGATCGGAGTGTCACACCCTGCTGCCGCTACGCGATCGCGGAGCCGGAGGTAGTCCTCGGGGTAGAAGAACATCTGGGTGATCGCGAAGTCGGCGCCGGCCCGGCATTTGTCGACGAAGTACCCGATGTCCGTCTCCCAGTCGCTGGACCGGGGGTGCATCTCGGGGAAGGCGGCGACGCCCACGCAGAAATCACCCGACTCCTTGATGAGCCGGACCAGGTCCGCGGCGTACTGCACGCCGTCCGGGTGGCGCACCCACTCGCCCATCGGGTCACCGGGCGGATCGCCGCGCAGCGCGAGCATGTTGCGGATGCCGACGTCGGCGTACTGGCCGATGACGTTGCGCAGTTCCGCCACGGAGTGGTTCACCGCGGTCAGGTGGGCGACGGGGGTGAGAGTGGTGTCGGTCGCGATGCGCTCCGTCGCCCGGACGGTGCCCTCGCGGGAGGAACCTCCGGCGCCGTAGGTCACGGAGACGAAGGTGGGCCCGACCGCCTCGATGCGCCGGATGGCGTTCCACAGCGTCCGCTCGCCCTTCGGCGTCCGCGGGGCCGCGAACTCGAAGGAGTACGAGCGCTCGCCGGAAGCCAGCAGGTCACGCACGGTGCGAGCGTGGTCCGTCCTGGTGGAGGCAGTACCAAGGGCCATACCGGCAAGTTAACCAGCGGGGCGGGCACCCCCCAAGCGACTTCGGCGATATGCCCGTTTCACCCACCTGCTGTTCACATACCGTCTCACTCTTCGGACGACGGCCCTGTCCTGCAACACTTCACGACCCCCGGCAGCCTCCCGGCAGAAGCCGCGGGCCGGTCCTAGCTGCCGGCCCCGGCGTACGCGCGGACCCGCCGGGCGAGCTGCGCGGCGGCCTCGCCCGGGTCGTCGGCCTCGGTGATGGCACGGACCACCACGACGCGGCGCGCGCCGGCCTCCAGCACCTCGTCCAGATTGCCGGCGTCGATCCCGCCGATGGCGAACCACGGGCGCACCGGCTCCAGCGACGCGGCGTAGCGCACCAGGTCCAGGCCCGGGGCGTGGCGGCCGGGCTTGGTGGGGGTCGGCCAGCAGGGGCCGGTGCAGAAGTAGTCCACGCCGGGCTCGGCGACGGCGGCGTCGACCTCCGCCTCGGCGTGCGTCGAGCGGCCGATCAGCACGTCCTCGCCGAGGAGGGCGCGGGCGGCGGGCACCGGCAGGTCGCCCTGGCCCAGGTGCAGCACGTGGGAGCCGGCGGCGTGCGCGACGTCCGCGCGGTCGTTGACGGCCAGGAGCCGGCCGTGGCGGCGGGCGGCCTCGGCGAAGACGGCGAGGTGCTCCAGCTCCTCCCCCGCCTCCATGCCCTTGTCGCGCAGCTGGACGACGTCCACGCCGGCGGCGAGGACGTCGTCGAGGAACTCCGGCAGGTCGCCCTGGCGCTTGCGCGCGTCGGTGCACAGGTACAGCCGGGCGTCGGCGAGCCGCTCGCGCGCGGTGACGGACATCGGGTGTCTCCCCCAAAGTCGGCGGCGTACGGGCCGGGGCGAGCCTGACGGCTGCCCCGGCCCGTACGCCGGACGGTTCACTTGCTCTCGGTCAGACGGCGAGCGCCTGGGCGCGGCGCTTTACCTCCGTGCCGCGATTCTCGCGCAGCGCCTGCGCGGGGGTGCCGGGCAGGGTGGGGTCGGGGGTGAAGAGCCACTCCAGCATTTCCTCGTCGCTGAAGCCGTCGTCCCGCAGCAGCGTCAAGGTCCCGGCCAGGCCCTTGACCACCTTGCCCTCGCCGATGAAGTCGGCGGGCACCATGAGCACTCGGTTCTCGCCACGGCGCACGGCGATCAGCTGGCCTTCCTTGACCAGCTGCCGGACGCGCGTCACCTCCACGTCGAGCTTTTCGGCGATGTCGGGGAGGTTGAGCCAGGCGGGGACGAGAGCATCGATCTTTGCGTCAATCTCGGTCACGGGACAAGCCTGCCATCCGGGACTGACAGCCGGTAGCCGGGTTGACCCGAGCCGGGCCGGGAACCCCGCCGGACGTCACCCCACCGGCCGCGCGGAGCCGGGCCGGAGCCGGGCCGGAGCCGGGCCGGAGCCCGGGTCAGAGCGCCGCGGACTTCAGTGGAACGGAGGCGTCCGCGGCCCTGGCCCGGTCGATGGCGGCGCCCTTCTCGATGAGCTTGCGCCCCTGGGCCAGGTCGCGGGGCCGCCCCACGGCCAGCAGGGCCACCAGGACGCCCGAGCGCAGCCAGCACACCGTCCAGGCCGCTCCGGTGGGGTCGCCGCGCCACAGGAGCTCGTCGGCGGCTCCGTGGTGGCCCGCGTACTGCACGAAGCGCCCGAACTGCTCGGACCAGAAGTACGGCACCGGGTCGTAGACGGGCCCCTCGGCCGGGCCGTGGACGATGTTCTCGGCGACGGTCCGCGGGCCCTGCAGGGCGTTGTCCCAGTGGTGCACCAGCAGCCGCTCCCCGTAGCGGGCCGAGGGGAAGGAGGAGCAGTCGCCGACCGCGTAGACGTCGGGCAGGGAGGTGCGCAGCCGGTCGTCGGTGACGACGGAACGGTCCGGCGCGAGCTCGATGCCCGAGCCGGCCAGCCAGCCGGTGGCCGGACGGGCGCCGATGCCGACGACCACCGCGTCCGCGGGCAGGCGCCTGCCGTCGGCCAGGAGCACCGCGCCGGGCTCCACGGCGGCCACCTGCGCGCCGGTGAGCAGCTGCGCGCCGCTGTGGGCGTACCACTGCGCCATGTGGGTGGCGACCTCGGCCGGCATGGCGCCCGCCAGCGGCCGGTCGGCGGCCTCGACGACGGTCACCCGGCAGCCGGCCTCCCGGGCGGCGGTCGCGAACTCCGCACCGATCCAGCCGGCGCCGACGGCGACGATGTCGCGCTGCTGGGCCAGCAGCGGGCGCAGCCGCTCGGCGTCGTCCACGGTGCGCAGCACGTGGACGCCGGGCAGGCCCTCGCTGCCGGGCAGGACGAGGGGCTCGGCGCCGGTGGCGATGACCAGCAGGTCGTACGGGACGGGTCCCTGCTGCGTGTCGAGGACGTGCTCGGCGGCGCGCAGCCCGGTGGCCTCCACGCCGAGCCGCAGGTCGATGCCGAGCGAGTCGAAGTCCACCTCGAAGGCGGATCCCTCCGCCCGTCCGAGGAGCACGGCCTTGGACAGGGGCGGCCGGTCGTAGGGCTGGTGGGGCTCGGCGCCCAGCAGGGAGATCGCGCCGTCCCAGCCCTGCTCGCGCAGGGCGACGGCGGTCTGCACCCCGGCCATGCCGGCGCCGACGATGACGACGCGCCGGCCACTGGAGGTGTTCGTCTGCTCGCTCACCCGGTCAACTCTAGGACGGCGGGCCGCGTCCGCCGGAGCACCGCGTGCCGAGACCTCTGACACAGCGTCACTGCACTGGCGGGCGTCACACCCGCCGCACGGGTGTCGCACCGGCCGCCCGCCGGGTGCGGACGCCCTTCCGGCCGGTCCGCGGCGCGTACTAGGGTGGCCGTTGCACGCACTCGCGGGAGCCCGGACGCACCGGGCTGAGAGGGAGGCTGGACGGCCTCCGACCGTACGAACCTGATCCGGGTCATGCCGGCGAAGGGAGGGGCTGGAAGCCCATGCACGCGCATCGCACTCCTGCGCAGCACACTTGCGACGTCCTCGTCATCGGCGGGGGCGTCATCGGCCTGGTCGTGGCCTGGCGGGCCGCCCAGCGCGGCCTGCGCACGGCCGTGGCCGACCCGGCGCCCGGCGGCGGGGCCGCCCGGGTGGCGGCCGGGATGCTCGCCGCCGTGACCGAGCTGCACTACGGCGAGCAGACGCTGCTGGCCCTCAATCTGGCCTCGGCGCGGCGCTACCCGGCGTTCACGGCGGAGCTGGAGGAGGCCAGCGGCCGGGACACCGGCTACCGCGCCTGCGGCACGCTGGCCGTCGCGCTCGACGCCGACGACCGGGCGCACCTGCGGGAGCTGCACGCCCTGCAGCAGCGCTCCGGTCTGGACGCACAGTGGCTGACCGGACGCGAGTGCCGCCGCCTGGAGCCGATGCTGGCGCCGGGCGTGCGCGGCGGGCTGCGGGTGGACGGCGACCACCAGACCGACCCCCGGCGGCTGGCCCAAGCCCTGCTGACGGCCTGTGAGCGGGCCGGGGTGGTCTTCCACCGCTCGGAGGCGGCGCGGGCGGTGCTCGCCCGGGGCCGGGCCGCCGGAGCGGAGCTCGCGGACGGCACCCGCGTCGCGGCCGGGCAGACCGTTCTGGCGGCGGGCAGCCTCAGCGGCCGCCTCGCGGGCCTGCCCGAGGAGGTGCTGCCGCCGGTCCGCCCGGTCAAGGGCCAGATCCTGCGGCTGCGCGTGCCGCGCTCGCACCGGCCGTTCCTGTCCCGGACCGTGCGCGCGGTCGTGCGCGGCGGGCCGGTGTACCTGGTGCCGCGGGAGAACGGCGAGCTGGTGGTCGGCGCGACGACCGAGGAGCTCGGCTGGGACACCACCGTGACGGCGGGCGGGGTCTACGAGCTGCTGCGCGACGCCCACGAGCTGGTGCCCGGCATCACCGAGCTGCCGCTGGTGGAGACCCTCGCCGGGCTGCGCCCCGGCTCGCCCGACAACGCCCCGCTGCTGGGACCGACCGAGGTGCCGGGCCTCCTCGCGGCCACCGGGCACCACCGCAACGGCGTGCTGCTCACCCCCGTCACCGGAGACGTGATGGCCGAGGTGCTCGCCACCGGCCGGCTGCCGGACGAGGCCCGCCCCTTCTCCCCCCGCCGCTTCACCACAGCACTCCAGGAGCAGTCCGCATGACCGGCAGCGAAGTCGCCCTCCACACCATCAGCGTCAACGGGGAGCACCGCGCCGTCCCCGCGGGAACGACCCTCGACGGGCTCGTCGCCACGCTCACCAGCGCGCACAGCGGCGTCGCCGCGGCCGTCAACGAGGCGGTCGTGCCGCGCGGCCAGTGGCAGGTCACCACGCTCGGGGACGGCGACCGGATCGAGGTCCTCACCGCGGTGCAGGGGGGCTGACCGACATGGCGGACGATCTGCTCACCATCGCCGACACGCCCTTCACCTCCCGGCTGATCATGGGGACGGGCGGCGCCCCCAGCCTCGACGTCCTCGAACGGGCCCTGCTGGCCTCGGGCACCGAGCTGACCACGGTCGCCATGCGCCGCCTCGACGCCACCGTGCGCGGCTCGGTGCTCTCCGTCCTGGACCGGCACGGCATCCGGGTGCTGCCGAACACGGCCGGCTGCTTCACGGCGGGCGAGGCCGTGCTCACCGCCCGGCTGGCCCGCGAGGCGCTCGGCACGGACTGGGTCAAGCTGGAGGTGATCGCCGACGAGCGCACCCTGCTGCCCGACCCCATCGAGCTGCTGGACGCGGCCGAGATCCTGGTGGACGACGGCTTCACGGTGCTGCCGTACACCAACGACGATCCGGTGCTGGCCCGCAAGCTGGAGGACGTCGGCTGTGCGGCGATCATGCCGCTGGGCGCCCCGATCGGCTCCGGCCTCGGCATCCGCAACCCGCACAACTTCCAGCTGATCACCGAGCGCGCGGGCGTCCCGGTGATCCTGGACGCGGGCGCGGGCACCGCCTCGGACGCCGCGCTGGCCATGGAGCTGGGCTGCGCGGCCGTGATGCTGGCCTCGGCGGTCACGCGCGCCCAGGAGCCGGTGACGATGGCGGAGGCCATGCGGCACGCGGTGGAGGCGGGCCGGCTGGCCCACCGGGCGGGACGGATCCCCCGCCGGCACTTCGCCGAGGCGTCGTCGCCGGTGGAGGGCAGGGCGGTGCTGGACCCGGAACGTCCGGCTTTCTGACGGCTCCGGCAGGCCGGGCCATCGCCGGCGGCGCCCGTTCCTGTCACTGTTCGGCTGCAGAAAGGGTGAGCGAGGCGCACCGCGTACGGGCTGCCGGTCATGGCTCGTAAACTCCTGTGCCGTGGATACGACCCTGCCGGACCCCCTCGTCGATCACCTGCTCGACGGCCGCTACCGCGTCGAGGCGCGGGTGGCCGTGGGCGGCATGGCCACGGTCTACCGCGCCATGGACACCCGCCTCGACCGGGTGCTGGCCCTGAAGGTGATGCACCCCTCGCTCGCCGCCGACGGCGCGTTCGTGGACCGTTTCATCCGCGAGGCCAAGTCCGTGGCCCGGCTCGACCACCCCAACGTGGTGAGCGTCTTCGACCAGGGCACCGACGGCCGGTACGTCTACCTGGCGATGGAGTACGTCGCCGGGTGCACGCTGCGCGACGTGCTGCGCGAGCGCGGGGCGCTGCAGCCGCGGGCGGCGCTCGACGTCGTCGAGCCGGTCCTGGCCGCGCTGGGCGCCGCGCACCTGGCGGGGCTGGTCCACCGCGACATGAAGCCGGAGAACGTCCTGATCGGCGACGACGGCCGGGTCAAGGTCGCCGACTTCGGCCTGGTGCGGGCGGTGGACACCAACACCACGACCAGCACCGGTTCCGTCCTGGGCACCGTCTCGTACCTGGCCCCGGAGCAGATCGAGCACGGCACGGCCGATCCGCGCGCCGACGTCTACGCCTGCGGCGTCGTCCTCTACGAGATGCTCACCGGCACCAAGCCGCACACCGGCGGGACCCCCGCGCAGATTCTCTACCAGCACCTCCACGAGGACGTGCCGGCGCCGTCGGCGTCCGTCCCGGGCCTCGCGCCCGGGCTGGACGCCCTGGTGGCCGCCGCCACCGCCCGCGACCCGCGGCTGCGCCCGGCCGACGCCGTCGCCCTGCTGGGCGAGGTGCGGGACGTGCGCGCGGCCCTGTCGGCCGAGCAGCTGGACGCGGCGCCGCCGCAGGCGGCGACGCCGTCCCCGGCCGGCGCGGCGGGCCCGGAGGACCGTACGAGCGTGATCCCGCGCCAGGTCGCCGCGCAGCCCCTGC
>NZ_JAIXMK010000146.1:0-23846 GCF_020328095.1 Streptomyces sichuanensis | reverse complement strand
TCCACACCCACCGCAGTCATGCGCCTACGCAGCGGACCGCACCTGTCCGGCACGTGGCGCCGGACAGGTGCGTGTCGTGCGGCGGTGCGTCTCGTTGTCCGTATTCGGGGCGGCTCGTCCGTTCGCCCCGTGCCTAGCCGTCAAGATCAAGGAGCTGTGATGCGCCTGTTCCGCACCGTAGTGGCCACCCTGGGAGGACTCCTCCTCTCCGCATCGATGACCACCGGTTCGGCAGTGGCCTCGGACGGCCAGTTCGTCTGGGCCGGCCCCAAGGGGAAGCCCTACTCGGTCCAGAACCCACCGGACCACAAGTGCCTGGACATGGGACAGGAGGCGCGCGCACCCCAGAACTTCACGAAGAAGCCGCTCGTCGTCTACTCCGGCAAGAAGTGCAAGGGCACGGCGACGCAGCTCGAACCGGGCAGGAAGGCCGGCGGGAACCTGAGCTTCGGCAGCGTCATCTTCAACCCGTAGTGACGCACCGCTACGGCCGGAAGAGCACCTTCAGCACACCGTCCGCCTTCTTCTGGAACAGCTCGTAGGCGTTCGGCGCCTCGTCGAGCGGCAGGTGATGGGTCACGAACCTCTCGACACCGAGCGGATCGTCGTCGGTGAGCAGCGGGAGGATGTCGTCCGTCCAGCGGCGGACGTTGGCCTGCCCCATGCGGATCTGGAGCTGCTTGTCGAAGAGGGTGAGCATGGGCATGGGGTCGGTCATGCCGCCGTAGACGCCGCTGATGGAGAGGGTTCCACCGCGGCGTACGAGGGCGATGGCCAGGTGCAGGGCGCTCATGCGGTCCACGCCGGCGCGCTGCATGAGCTTCTCGGCCCAGCGCGGTGGCATGAGGCCGGCGGCCTGCTGGGCGAGGCGCCCGGCGGGGCTGCCGTGGGCCTCGGTGCCCACGGCGTCGATGACGGCGTCGGGCCCGCGGCCGTCTGTGACGTCGCGGACGGCCGTCAGCAGTTCCTTCTCGTGGTCGAAGGCGTCGAGGTCGAACACCTCGACGCCTTCGCCGCGGGCCCGTTCCAGACGGTCGGGCACGTGATCGATGCCGATCACGAGGTCCGCGCCGAGATGGCGGGCGATCCTGCAGGCCATGGTGCCGATGGGGCCGAGGCCCAGGACGGCCACGCTGCCGCCGGGCCGGACGTCGGCGTACCGGACGGCCTGCCAGGCGGTGGGCAGGACGTCGGACAGCAGGACGAACCGGTCGTCGCCCGGGCCCTCGGGGAGCTTGACCGGGCCGTAGTGGGCCTGGGGCACCCGCAGGTACTCGGCCTGGGCGCCGGGCACGGCGCCGTAGAGCTTGGTGTAGCCGAAGAGCCGGGCGCCCATGCCGTGCTCGCGGACCTGGGTCGTCTCGCACTGGGTCTGCAGTCCCTGGCCGCACATCACGCAGCTGCCGCAGGCGATCTGGAAGGGGACGACGACCCTGTCGCCGGGTGAGAGGCCGGGCACCTCGGAGCCGGTCTCCTCGACGATGCCGATGGGTTCGTGGCCGAGGATGTCGCCTGGCGTCATGAACGGGGTGAGCACCTCGTAGAGGTGCAGGTCCGAGCCGCACAGTCCGCTCGACGTGACCCTGATGACCGCGTCGGTGGGCTCTTGGATGACCGGGTCGGGGACGGTCTCGACCCGGATGTCGCGCTTGCCGTGCCAGACGGTGGCTCGCATCGCCGTTCGCCTCCGGTGGGGGTGGTGGGTGAGTGGCGCCGGTGCCCGGGCCCGCGGGCTCAGGCCGGGGTGCCGCGCACCTCGTCGAGCGCCTGCTGGGTGGCGGCCTGGGCGTCCTGGAGCCGGCGGTAGCCGAACCAGGCCAGGCACGTGGCGCTCACGGCGTACGCGCCGGTCAGGGTGGCGGCGGCGCAGCGTGGCGGCAGCGACCGTTCCAGGGTGCGCAGGGCGGCCTCGTGTGCCGACAGCAGGGCGAGGATTCCGCAGGCTCCGGCCGCCACCAGGGCCCCGGTGCCCAGACCCGCCCGGCGCAGTGACGTCGCGATGCCGGGCCTGGCGCGTTCGAGTTCGGCGCGGACGAGGAAGCCGACGTCCTGGTAGAGCCGTTCCGCGGCGCCCGCCAGCCCGCCGTCGGGGGAGGCGCGGAAGCGCCCCTCGGGTGGCTGATCGGTCATGGTTCCGGCCTTTCTCACGGCCTGTCCTTGTCCCGGGGTTCCCGGGCCCACCGGGTTCCCCGGCCTCCCTGCCCTCTCACATGGATTCCATCTTGAAGTAGCGCACGGCGTCGGGCGCGCTGAACGCGATGGCCGTGACGAGGGCCGCGGCGAGGGCGCCCACGGCGATCCGTACGACGGAGGCCGGGATGAAGATTCCGTTCCGCATGTGTGTCACCTCCTCGCGGGCTGCAGGGGGCCGGGGTCGGGCTCCAGGGGTGTGGCCGGGTCGTGCAGCAGCCGGGCCGTGAGCGTGTGCAGGCGGCGTACGGCCTCGTCGACGGCCGCGCGGACGGGTGCGCTGAGTCCGACGTCGACGTCGGGCTCGTCGCCCCGCATCCGTACGAGCGGTTCGCAGCCGAGGACAAGAATGCGGGGCAGTGCGGCCCGTTCGTCCTCGGTGAGGCTGCCGTCCTCGGTGAGGCTGCGGGCGAGGGCGAGGACCTTGACCGGGTCCATGCCGTGGGCCTCGGGGGCGGCGGGGCCGGTGGTGTCGGCGGGGTCGGGTTCGATGAGGCAGAGGGTGCCGGGGGCCGCGCCGCGGGGGGCGGCGTCGACGAGCACGGCGACGTCGTAGCCGTCGAGCAGCCGGTAGGCGAGGTCCATGCCGCGGATGCCGAAGTCCGCGACGTGGACGCCGTCGGGGAGGGGGTGGTCGTGCAGGGCGGCGACGACCTCGGGGCCGAAGGCGTCGTCGGCGAGGAAGACGTTGCCGATGCCCGCGACCAGGATCCGCGGGGGCCGGTCGCCGGGGGCGACGACGGGTTCCACCTCGCCGGGCGAGAAGAAGAAGCGGTGGCCCAGGCCGGTGGTGAAGTCGCGGCCCGCGTCGCCGGCGAGGGTGACGACGAGCTGGACGCGTCCTTCCAGGTCCTCCGCCACGTCGGTCACCTCCGCGATGCGACCGGTGAGCGCCGGGTCGAGGGCGTCGGCCTGGCGGCCGGGCCGCAGCCGGACGCGGCTGCCGCGGCCCACGTCGACGCCGCCGATCCGTACGGTGCTCATGTCGTCTCCTTCGTCGTCTCCTGCGCGGGCCGGAAGCCGCGGATGGTGCCGTGCAGGGCCATCAGGTCGTCGGGTGACAGGGCGGCGCAGCGGTCGAGGATCTCGCGGGCCCTGGGGTCGCCGGCCCGGGCCTCCTCCTGTTCGCGGGGGGTGAGGCTGAGGATGCCGAGGATGAGGAGCTGGTCGATCTCGCCGCCGTCGAAGAGGTCTCCGGGACTCTCGGGGGCGACGGCCGGGAAGTCGCAGAGCGTGACGGGTGAGGAGAGCACGGTACGGGCGCGGGGGCAGCCGTCGTCGCCGTCCCGGCCGGCGGCCGGCTCTCCGACGAGCACGGGCCACGTTCCTTCGTTGCGGCAGCCGTCGGCTGCGGTGCGCAGGGTGGCGGGTGGGTCGCCGAGGGAAACGAAGGTTGCCGTGGCGTCGCAGGTCAGGATGGTGTGGGTGGACAGGAGGGCGTAGGCGGCGAGGTCGTCGCGGGACGAGTGGGCGCCGGGGCGGGGCGGTGGGCCGGGGGTGGTGTTGGTGAGGGTGACGCCCAGGCGGACGGTGTCCGCGCCGAGGGGCCGGGCGTCGAGGTGCACGGTGCCGGTCAGGGCCTGGCTGGTGCGGGTCACGGTGCCGGCGAGCCGGCCCGCCGGGTCGTGGAGGGGTTCCTCGGTCGTGCCGCCCGGGGCGTGGAGGGTGAGGGTGCGGGGTCCGTCGGCGGGGGTCCAGGGCGGGAGGGCCCATTCGCGCTCGGTGGCCTCGTGCCAGGTGAGGTGGCGGGTACCGGCGACGGTCAGTTCGTCGACCGGTTCGCTGCCGCCGGGTGTGGTGCGGTGGAGCTGGCGGGCGAGGTGGTGGAGGAAGCGCACGCGCAGGGTGACGGTGGTGGTGGCGGGGCCCTGCAGGAGCACGTCGGTGCGCATGCGGTGCGGCTCGCCGAGCTGCGCGGCCTGCTCCTGCGGGTAGATGCCGCCGAAGGTCCAGCGTCTGGCGTTCTTCAGCGCCGATCTGCGGTAGGGCCACAGCAGGTAGCCCTCGTAGAGGCAGGTGCGGGCGATCTTCTCCACGGCGTGGGCGGCGGTGCCGTCGGGGGCGGTGGCCGGGGGCGCCGCCTCCACCGTGTTCATGGTGCTCCTGCCGGGTCGGGGGCGGTGGGCGTGCCGGCGGGGTGCCGGGCCGGGTGGTCGAGCAGGTCGTGGATGGTGGCGTCCCAGTCGGTGAGGGCGCGCCGGGTGCGGTGGGCGCTGAGCAGGTCGTGGGCCTCGGGCGAGAGGCGCAGCCAGCGGGTGCCGCCGAAGTAGCGGGCCGTCAGGGTGTGCCAGAGCCCGGCGGGCAGCGGGTGGGTGGTCTCCTCGGACCAGCGGATCCGCGAGGTGCGCAGCCGGCCGTCGGGGCCGGTGTGGAAGACGGTGCCGCTGAAGAGGAAGTCCAGTGGCACCTCGGTGTCGCCCACGGCCTCGAAGTAGGCGGTGACGGCGAGTTCGCACTCGCGGCTGCAGGGCACCGGCAGGTCGACGGTGGTGGTGGCGTCGAAGGGCGGTACGACGGTGGTGATCTGGGCCCAGGTCAGGGGGTGCAGGCCGGTGGCCCACTGGTCGGACTGGCCGAAGAGGCGGGCGAGGGCGATGCGGTCGGCGGGCCCGTAGCGGCGGCGTGCGGCCGCGATCCGCACGGTGGTGGTGAGGGTGACCGAGCGCACCGGGCCGCCGCCGGTGCGGGTGATGCGGAGGGGGAACGCGAGGGTGGGGACGGCGGCGTGGTCGAGGGGGCGCACGCCGGTGACGCGGAACGACAGGTCGGCGATGTCGTCCCGTGTGACCGGTGCGTCGGGGTGCCGGTGTGCGGCCGGGGGCGTGCTCACGCGGGTGAGAGGTTGGGCATGCCGGGCAGGACGGGGTTCCTCGCGCGCGGGCCGACGCCGGTGGAGCGGCGGGCGGTGGACCGGCCGTCCGGCCGGTGTCCGGGCTGCCGTTTGACGAGGCCCTTGTGGTTGCCCTGCCGGACGCCGGGGACGTGTGCGCTCGCGTCCGGGCGGACCTGGGGCCTGCCGAGTGGGATGTCGCTCATGGCGCCTCCTGGTGGTGGGCCCGGCCCGGTGCGGGGCGGGCGAGTGCGGTGAAGAACTCCCGGATGTGCCGGTGCACTTCCGCCCCGCCGCCGAGGCCCTTCCAGTGGGTGCGGACAAGGGCTGCGAGGCGGTAGCAGTCGTCCAGGGGCACGATCCAGTGCTCGTGGGCGGGGCGGGTCCGGTCGACGAGCAGGGCCTCGACGTCGTCGGCGAGGCCGGCCAGTGCCGGGTGGCCGTCGGCGACGTCCTGCCAGAGGGCGGGTTCCACGGTGGAACGGGTGACTCCCAGGGGGCTCGGGTATCCGACGGTCGTCCGGCCGGACGTGCTGTCGTGGACGAAGAAGGCGAGGCCGACCGGGACCTGGAGGGTGGCCCACGCTTCGTCGTCGATGGTGTGCCCGTCCAGCCGGAGCCGCCGTTCGGGCAGGAGGCGGTAGTGCCTGCCGCCCGCTGCGTGGCGGTCGAAGAGCAGCGAGCAGGCCCGGCAGGCGCACAGCACGCCGGGGCCGCCCGAGAGGTCCAGGAGGTGCCGGTGGCCGGGCGGAACGGGTTCCGCGCAGAGGTCGCAGCGCTCGCCGCTCTCGCGGGTGGAGGGTGGGGCGGTGCGGCGGGCGAGGTCGCGCAGGCGTGCGGCGACGACCGGTGGGCGTGCCGCGGTCCCGGTCGTCGCCACCGGCCCGACCGTCCCCGGCCTGACCGTCCCCGGCCTGACCGTCGCCACCGGCCCGTCCGTCACCGGCCCGTCCGTCGCGATCCTGACCGTCCCCGGCCCGACCGTCGCCGGCCCGACCGTCGCCATCACGTCCGCCGCGGTCCTGTGCGTCACCGGCCCGTCCGTCGCCGCCATCGCGTCACCTGCTTCCGGCCGTCGTGCCGGGGCGGAAGAGGGACTCCACCGGGATCAGCGCGGCCGGCGCGTCCCGTGTGCTCTCCACGCGCTCGATCTCGGGGGCGGCCCAGGCCACGGCGGCCTCGACGGCGGCCTGCAGCGCCTCGTGCGACCCCCCGCAGCCCGTGGGCCGCAGGCGGACCCGTACGACCGGTCCCTCGACCGCGAGGAGTTCGGCCTCGCCGCCCCGCACGTGCTGCAGGGCGCGCCGGACGCGGGTGGCGACCGGGTCCGGGTGGAGGTCGTGCACGAGCAGGACGTGGCCGAGGAGTTCGTCGGCGGCGAGCCGCGCGGCCGTGGTGGCGTCGGTGTGCCGCAGGACGCGGGCCAGGCACTCGCCGTACAGCTCGACGACGGCGTGCAGGGAGGCCGTGGCCTGTTCGCGCGGGCCGTCGGGCAGTTCGCCGGTCCGGGCGAGGAGTTCCTCGGTCCGGGTGACGTGTTCGCGGGCGTCGTGGTCGGTCCAGGTCATGGCGGTGGCCTACGGGGCGAGGGCGCCGAAGGTCGGCGAGTGGCTCATGCGGACGGTGCGTCCGCCGCCGAGGTACATGTGGACGCCGCAGGGCAGGCAGGGGTCGAAGCTGCGGACGGTGCGCATGATGTCGATGCCCTTGAAGTTCTCGGGGCCGTTCTCCTCGAAGAGCTGCATGCCCTGCACGGCGTCCTCGTAGGGGCCGGGGGTGCCGTACCGGTCGCGGGGGCTGGCGTTCCACGGGGTGGGCGGGTAGGGGTGGTAGTTGGCGATCTTGCGGTCGCGGATGACGACGTGGTGGGAGAGGACGCCGCGGACGGCCTCGTGGAAACCGACGCCGATGGCGTCCTTGGGGACGGTGAAGTCCTCGAAGACCTTGGTCCGTCCGGCGCGCACCTCTTCGAGGGCGCGGTCGACGAAGTGCAGGGCCATGCCGGCGGCGTAGGCGACGAAGTACATCCGGGCCCGGTCGCGTTCGATGGTGTTGGGGAAGGGCGGGGGCTTCCACTCCAGGCGGGTCTCGGGGGTGGAGGGGGTCTTCGGCAGGTCGATCTCGACGCTGTGGCCGGTGGAGCGGACGTAGGGGGTGCGGACCTTGCCGGCGAGGGCGGTGGTCCACAGGCGGGCCAGGGGGCCGCCGCCGGTGTCCAGGGCCAGATGGTCTCCGGTGCGCTGGTCGTACCAGCGGGGGCTCATGACCCAGCTGTAGTTGCCGCCGTCCAGGTTCCGCTTCTGGGGCTTGGGCAGGGTGGTCTGGTTCCATGGGTGGCGCTGGTCGACGGGGTTGCCGAGGGGGTCCTTCTCGACGTAGGTCTCCTCGCCGGCCCAGTCCTCGTAGTAGGAGCTGCCGAGCAGGACGCGCAGACCGAGGTTGATGTCGACGAGGTCGGTGGTGACCAGCTGGTTGTCGACGACGATGCCGGGGGTGACGAACATGGCGTTGCCCCACTCGGTCATGTGCCGGTAGTCGTAGTCGACGACGTCCGGGTCCTGGAAGCAGCCCCAGCAGCCGAGCAGGGTGCGCCGGCGGCCGACCTGCTCGTAGCCGGGCAGCGCCTGGTAGAAGAAGTCGAAGACGTCGTCGTTGAGGGCCACCGCCCGTTTGATGAAGTCCATGCAGCGCATGAGGCGCACGAGGTAGTCGGTGAAGAGCTGAGGGGTGGCGACCGTGCCGACGCCGCCGGGGTAGAGCGTCGAGGGGTGGACGTGGCGGCCCTCCATGAGGCAGCACATCTCGCGGGTCAGGCGGCTCATGCGGAGGGCTTCCTTGTAGACCTCGCCCTCGAAGGGGTTGAAGGCCCGCATGATGTCGGCGATCGTCTTGTGGCCGTGGACGCCGCCGCGCGGGGCGGGGGTGCGTTCGGCCAGGGCGAGGACCCCGGGGTTGGTCTCCTTGACCATGCGTTCGCAGAAGTCGACGAAGACCAGGTTGTCCTGGAAGATCGTGTGGTCGAACATGAACTCCGCGGCCTCGCCGAGGTTGATGATCCAGTCGGCGAGCGGGGGCGGCTTGACGCCGTAGGCCATGTTCTGGGCGTAGATCGAGCAGGTGGCGTGGTTGTCGCCGCAGATTCCGCAGATGCGGCTGGTGATGAAGTGGGCGTCACGGGGGTCCTTGCCCTTCATGAAGACGCTGTAGCCGCGGAAGATGGAGGAGGTGCTGCGGCATTCGACGACCTGCCGCCGCGGGAAGTCGATCTTCGTGTAGATGCCCAGATTGCCGATGATCCGGGTGATGGGGTCGAACGCGACCTCGGTGAGGTCGCGTCCTGCCGCGTCGCTGTCCTGGGCGGTCGCCACTGGCTGTTCCTCTCGCGCTCTCTCGCGTGGGTGTCGTGTCCGCGGCCGGGTCAGCCGCGGCCGTTCCAGCGCGGCGCGTAGCCGGTGGTCAGGGCGTCGCCCTTGTGCCGCCACTTCGGCTCCCGGTTGGCGCTGTGGTTGGTGATCGTGCGCAGGGCGCGGACGAACGGGCCGTAGACGCCCATCAGGCCGGTGGACAGGGTGGCGCCGGGGGGTTCGTCCATGAACGGCATGAACTTGTCGGGGAAGCCGGGCATGGTGCAGCCGATACAGATGCCGCCGACGTTGGGGCAGCCGCCGACGCCGTCCATCCAGCCGCGCTTGGTGACGTTGCAGTTGACCACCGGCCCCCAGCAGCCGACCTTCACCTGGCACTTGGGCGAGTTGTAGTCCTTGGCGAAGTCGCCCTGCTCGTAGTAGGCGGCGCGGTCGCAGCCCTCGTGGACGGTCTTGCCGAAGAGCCAGGTGGGGCGCAGCTGTTCGTCGAGGGGGATGACGGGGGCCAGGCCCGCGGCCTGGTGGAGGACCCAGGTGAGGGTCTCCATGAAGTTGTCGGGCTGGACGGGGCAGCCGGGGACGTTGACGACGGGCAGGCCGCCGGCGGAGCGGAAGTCGGCGCCCAGGTAGTCGACGAGGCCCATGCAGCCGGTGGGGTTGCCGGCCATCGCGTGGATGCCCCCGTAGGCGGCGCAGGTGCCGATGGCGACGACCGCCCAGGCGCGGGGGGCGAGGCGGTCGAGCCAGGTGGTGAGGGGGATCGGCTCCCCGGTCTCCGGGTCGTTGCCCATGGAGGTCCAGTAGCCCTCGCCGCTGAGGCGCTCGTTGGGGACGGAACCCTCGACGACGAGGATGAAGGGGGCGAGTTCGCCGCGGGCCGCCCGGTGGAAGGCGGCCATGAAGGCGTCGCCGGTCTCGTAGGCGAGCACCTTGTTGTGGAGGTGGACCTTGGGCAGGCCGGGGATGGCGCCGAGCAGGACGTCCTCCAGGCTCGGCAGCGAGGCGGCGGTCACCGAGACGGTGTCGCCGTCGCAGCTCATGCCCTCGGAGGTCCACAGGATGTGGACCTCGTCGAACGGCGGCGCCTGCGCGTCGTTGTCCATGGCGGCTTCCCTCCGGCCCGTGGCGGAACGTCCCTCCGGTCCCGGGGGACGACCGGGAGCTCCGGGTACAGCCTGGCCTTAAATCTGACATACCCGTCCATTTGCGGCAATATGGGCGTGCCGCTGGGGGAGCCGGGACAGTTCCTCGCAGCGCGCCACCGTGCTCCCGGAGGACCGCCGGTGCACGAACGCCGACCGCAGGGCGTGGTACGGGGCGTCGGGCGTGAAGAAGGCCGCGTGCATGTGCTGCAGCTCCCGGGCGCGGTAGGCCGCCAGGGGCTTGGCCGACTCGTCCCGTTCCCGGGCCGCCTTCTTCGCACCGATCCGCACCCGCAGGTCACCCGTGTCGGCGAGCTCGACGGCCGCCCGGGTGACCGCCGGGGCGAACTCCTGCGGCGCGACGGCCAGGACCCGGTCGGCCAGGCCCAGCTCCCGGGCGCGGGCGGCGCCCACCGGGGCGGCCTCCTCCATCAGCGTCGCGGCGGCCTCGGCGCCCACGCGCCGGGGCAGGGTGTACGTCCAGTACTCGGAGCCGTACAGCCCCATCAGCCGGTAGTGCGGGTTGAGGACGGCCCCCGCCCGGCACCACACCTCGTCGGCGGCGAGCGCCAGCATCGCGCCGCCCGCGGCCGCGCCGCCCGCCACGGCGGCCACGACCAGCCGGTCGGTGGTGGTCAGGACGGCCTCGACCAGGTCGTTCATGGCGTTGATGGTGTTCCAGGACTCCTCGGCGGGGTCGGCCGCCGCCTCGATGACGTGGAGGTGGATGCCGTTGGAGAAGACGTCGCGCTCGCTGCCCAGCACGATGACGGAGGTCGGCCGCGACCGGGCGTAGCGCCAGGCCGCGAGCAGCCGGCGGCACTGGACCGCGCTCATCGCCCCGCCGGGGAAGCGGAAGCGCACGAACCCCACCTCTCCCTCCTCGGCGTAGCGGATGTCGCTCCAGGTGCGCCGGTGCGGGGGCAGCTCCAGCGGGGCGGGCAGGTGCGGCACGTCCGGCAGCAGGTCGCCCAGCGCCAGGGTGGCGGGCAGCCTGACGGTGGGCGGGCCGTCCACGGTCCGCCGACGGCGGAGCTCCGGGATCCACACCGCGCCGTCCGCCGTGGCCCGGCAGATCGCGCCCGCCCTGGTCGCCAGCACCCGCCCCGGGACGCCGCGCAGGCGGTCCTCCGCGTGCCCGCCGTGCAGGAACCACTCCGTGCCCAGCAGTTCGTCGCGCACCCCGGGCTGTGAGTCGGCGGCCCTCAGCGTCCGCAGCACGGACTCGGTCCCCTGGTTCTCCCAGTCGATGCGGCGCTCGCCCTGCGAGAGGTACGGGCGGGCCCGCACCGGCAGCCCGGACTGCGGGCGCGGCGCCCAGCCGCCGCAGCCGAAGCGTTCCACCGCGGACAGCACCGCCTTCATGGCCGCGTCCGCGACCTCGCCGCGGTACAGGTCGCTCTTGCCGATGCCGGGCGGGACGGCGAAGCCCTCGGTCGCCCAGACCGGCCCGGCGTCCATCTGTTCCTCCGCCTGAAGGACCGTCACCCCCCAGTGGTCCTCGCCCTCCTGCAGCGCCCGGTCCAGCGAGGAGGGGCCCCGGTCGCCGGGCGGGCCGGGGTGGACGATCAGGCAGGTGTGGCGCGACCAGACGTCCCGCGGGACCGCGGTCTTGAGCATGGGCGCGACGATCAGTTCCGGCTCGTGCCGGGCCACCGCGTCGCGGAGCACCTCGTCGCCGTCCGCGAGGGCCAGCGAGACGGTGTGCCCGCGCTCGCGCAGTTCGGCGTGGGCGCGCTGGGTGAGGCTGTTGAACGCACTGGCGATGAGCAGGATGCGCACGGTGACCTCCGCATGGGACTACGGGGCGCGGCCCGCCCCGGGCCGGCCTGACTGATCGTCACCCGCGGGGGCCGCACCGTCGTGCGACGCCGCCGAAGTCCCCGCGCGATTGGGCTGCGCGGGCGAATACCGGGCCGCCCCCTCCCCCGCCGGCCGTGGCGTACGGGCGGGAGGGGCCACCGCGGGGCACTGTGGAGCCCGTACCGCACCGTCACCGCAGTGGCGGATGCACCCCGGCGCGCGCGAGGGAGCGGGAAGGCGATGCACGAGCTGTCCCTTGCCACCGCGATCGTCGAACGGGCCGCGGAGACCGCCCGCCGGCACGGCGCCGCGTCCGTCACGGCGGTGCGGCTGCGCGTCGGCGAGATGGCGGGCGTGGTCCCCGACGCCCTGCTGTTCTCGTTCGAGGTGGCCCGGGAGGGAACCGTGCTGGAGTCCGCCCGGCTCGTCGTCGAGGAGGTGCCCGCCCGCGCCCGCTGCGCCGGGTGCGCGGCGGACTTCGCGGTCGGCACCCCGCCGTTCCTGTGGTGCCCGCGCTGCGACCGCCCGGCGCAGTCCCTGCTCAGCGGCCGGGAACTGGAGATCACCGGAATCGAACTGCAGGAGGCCGGGGCGTGATGTGCAAGGTCGTCGACGTGCGGCAGTCCGTCCTGGCGAAGAACGACCACCTCGCCGACGCCCTGCGCACGGAACTCACCGCCCGCGGCACGACGGTGGTCAGCCTGCTGTCGAGCCCGGGCAGCGGCAAGACCGCCCTGCTGGAGCAGGTCCTGGCGCGCACGGGCGTGCGGGGCGTGCCGGTGGCGGCCCTGACCGCCGACCTCGCCACGGAGAACGACGCACGGCGCCTGGCCCGCTCGGGCGCGCCCGTGAAGCAGGTGCTCACCGGGGGCCTGTGCCACCTGGAGGCGGCCCAGCTCCGTGCGCACCTGGAGGGCTGGCTGCCCGGCGACACCCGGCTGCTGTTCGTGGAGAACGTCGGGAACCTCGTCTGCCCCGCCTCCTACGACCTCGGCGAGACGCTGCGTGTGACGCTGATGTCCGTGACCGAGGGCGAGGACAAGCCCCTGAAGTACCCGCTGGCCTTCGGGCTGGCGCATCTGGTGGTCCTCACCAAGACCGACATCGCCGGTGCGGTGGACTTCGACGAGGCGGCCTTCGCCGCGCATCTCGCCCGCGTCAATCCGGAGGTGCCCGTCCTGCGGACGTCGGTGCGCTCGGGCGAGGGCGTCGAGGCGCTCGTGGACCGCTTCCTGGCCGTCGCCGACGGCGCGGCCCCGCACCGGCCGCGCCTGGCGTCCGCGCCCCGGGGCGGCGCGCACGCCCCCGGCGACACCGGCGACCACGGCCACGACCACGACCACGACCACGACCACGACCATCATGACCAGGCCGTCGGCCACGCCCCCCTGACGTCGCATCAGCCATGAGCGTCTCCTCCTCGGCCGCGTCCGGCGTCGTCCGCCACCGGCTGACCATCCGCGGCACCGTCCAGGGCGTCGGGTTCCGCCCGTTCGTCCACGGCCTGGCCCACGAGCTCGGCCTGTCCGGGCACGTGGGCAACAGCGCCGCCGGCGTCGTGGCCGAGGTCGAGGGCGACCCGGGCCGCGTCCAGGTCTTCCTCGACCGTCTGACGACCCACGCTCCCCCGCTGGCCGCCCTCACCTCGGTCACCCACCGCCCCGTCCCGCCCCTGGGCACCGACGGCTTCACCATCCGGCCCTCGCAGGCGGGCCGGGGCCGCACCCACGTCCCGCCCGACACCGCGGTCTGCGCCCCGTGCCTGAGGGAGTTCGGTGACCCCCGCGACCGCCGTCACCGTCATCCCTTCATCACCTGCACCCACTGCGGCCCGCGCTTCACCATCGTCACCGGCCTGCCCTACGACCGCGCGACCACCACCATGGCGGGCTTCCCGCTGTGCGAACGGTGCGCCGGAGAGTACGCCGACCCCCGCGACCGGCGCTTCCACGCGCAGCCCGTGGCCTGCCCCGACTGCGGGCCCCGGCTGCGCCTGACCGGCGCCGGACCGCAGGCGGAGGGTGACGCCGCCGCCGTACGGGCGCGCGAGATGCTCGCGCAGGGCGCGGTGCTCGCCGTCAAGGGACTCGGCGGCTACCACCTGGCGTGCGACGCGGCCGACGCCACCGCCGTGGCCCGGCTGCGCGCCGCGAAGCAGCGGCCCGGCAAGCCGTTCGCCGTCATGGCCGCCGACCTCGCCACCGTGCGCGCTCTCGCCCCGCTGAGCGAGGCCGCGGCCCGGCAGCTCACCGGGCCCCGGGCACCCGCCGTGCTGCTGCGCCGCACCCGGCCCCCCGCCGTCGGGCTCGCGGACGCGGTCTGCCCGGACAGCCCCGACATCGCCGTCCTGCTCCCCTACACCCCCGTGCACCGGCTGCTGTTCGCCCTGCCCGGCGAACGACCGGGGCCGCGGCTGCTGGTCATGACCAGCGCCAACCGTTCCGGCGCCCCCATCGTGACCGACGACGCCGAGGCGCGGACAGCCCTGGAGGACCTGGCCGACGCCCGGCTGTGGCACGACCGGCCGATCCACACGCCCTGCGACGACTCGGTGGTCCGGGTCCGCGCCGACGGCAGCGTCGTGCCCGTGCGCCGGTCGCGCGGCTACGTGCCCGACCCGCTGCCGCTGCCCTTCGACGTGCCGCCCGCCCTCGCGGCCGGCGGCGACCTGAAGAACGTCTTCTGTCTGGCACGGGGCCGCCAGGCGTGGCTCTCCCAGCACATCGGCGACCTCGGCGACACCGCCACCGAGGCCGCCCTGACCCGGGCCGTGCGCCACCTCGGCCGGCTCACCGGCGTCCGGCCGCGGCTGCTGGCCGCCGACCGGCACCCCGGTTACCGGTCCACGGCCTGGGCCCGCGAACGGGCCGGGACCGGTCCCCTGCACCTGGTGCAGCACCACCACGCCCACATCGCCTCCGCCATGGCCGACGCGGGCCTCGACGGGACGGCCCCCGTCCTCGGCATCGCCTTCGACGGCACGGGGTACGGGGACGACGGTGCCGTCTGGGGCGGGGAGGTGCTGCTCGCCGACTACGACGGCTACCGCCGCCTGGCGCACCTGGCCTATGTGCCGCTGCCCGGCGGCGACGCGGCCGTGCACAACCCCTGCCGGATGGCGCTGTCGCACCTGCGGGCGGCCGGCCTGGCCTGGGACACGGACCTGCCCTGCGTGAGCGCCTGCACCGAGCCGGAGCGACGGCTCCTGGCCGGGCAGCTGGAGCGGCGGGTGGCGTGCGTACCCACCTCCAGCATGGGCCGGCTCTTCGACGCCGTCTCCTCCCTCCTCGGCGTCTGCCACCGAGCGGGGCACGAGGCGCAGGCGGCCGTCGCGCTGGAGGACCGTGCCGTGCCCGCGATGGCCGGCTGCGGGCGGCCCTACGCCTTCGCCGTGCGGCCCGGCGGGGACGGCCGGCCCGCCGTCGTCGACCCGGCGCCGGTGCTGCGCGCGGCCGTTGCGGACCTGCGGGCCGGGACCGCGACGGCGGTCGTCGCCGCGCGCTTCCACCACGCGGTCGCCGGGGCCGTCCTCGCCGTGTGCCGGGCGGCCCGGCGGGACACCGGCGTGCGCACGGTGGCGCTCTCGGGCGGGGTGTTCGCCAACGCCCTGCTGGAGGACGCCTGCACCGCGGCGCTGCGCGGCGGCGGCTTCACGGTCGTGCGCCACCGCCGGGTGCCCTGCGGCGACGGAGGGCTGGCGCTCGGTCAGCTGCTGGTCGCCGCCCGGGCGCAGGCGCGCGGCCCGGCCCCGGGCGGGCGGGCGGAACGGACGGGACGGGACGGACGGAAGGGAGCGGCCCATGTGCCTGGCAGTGCCCGGCAAGGTGGTCGGCATCGAGGAACGTGACGGCACCCGCATGGCCAGCGTCGACTTCGGCGGCGCCGTCAGGGACGTGTGCCTGGCCTATCTGCCCGACATCGAGGTCGGCGACTACGCGATCGTGCACGTGGGATTCGCCCTGCAGCGGCTGGACGAGGCGGCGGCGCTGGCGACGCTCGGCCTCTTCGCGCGCATCGGCGCGCTGGAGGAGGAGTTCGGGGACGCGTGGGGCCGGGCCGCCGCCGAGGCGGGGCCGGACCGGGAGGAGGAGGTGCGGTGAAGTACTTGTCGGAGTTCCAGGACCCGCAGCTGGCGCGGCGGTTGCTGGACGACATCCACGCGACGGTGACCCGGCCGTGGGCGATGATGGAGGTCTGCGGCGGGCAGACCCATTCGATCATCCGGCACGGCATCGACCAGTTGCTGCCGGAGCAGGTCGAGCTGATCCACGGTCCCGGCTGCCCCGTGTGCGTCACCCCGCTGGAGATGATCGACAAGGCCCTGGCGATCGCCGCCCTGCCGGAGGTGACCTTCTGCTCGTTCGGCGACATGCTGCGGGTGCCCGGCAGCGACCGGGACCTGTTCCGCGTCAAGAGCGCGGGCGGGGACGTCCGCGTGGTCTACTCGCCGCTGGACGCCCTGGAGATCGCGCGCCGGGAGCCGGACCGGCAGGTCGTCTTCTTCGGCATCGGCTTCGAGACGACGGCGCCGGCCAACGCGATGGCGGTCCACCAGGCGCGGCGGCTGGGGGTGGCCAACTTCAGCCTGCTGGTCTCGCACGTGCGCGTGCCGCCCGCCATCGAGGCGGTCATGTGCTCGCCGCGCTGCCGCGTGCAGGCGTTCCTGGCCGCCGGGCACGTCTGCAGCGTCATGGGGGTCGAGGAGTACCCCGCGCTGGCCGCACGCTTCGGGGTGCCGATCGTCGTCACCGGCTTCGAGCCGCTGGACATCCTCGAAGGCATCCGCCGCACCGTCCACCAGCTCGAACGGGGCGAGCACCGCGTGGAGAACGCCTATCCCCGCGCCGTGCGCGACGGGGGCAACCCGGTGGCGCTGCGGATGCTCGGCGAGGTCTTCGAGGTCACCGACCGCGCCTGGCGCGGCATCGGCACCATCCCCGGCAGCGGCTGGCGGCTGACCGGCGCCTACCGGGAGTACGACGCGGAGCACCGCTTCCGCGTCGGCGACGTGACGGCCGAGGAGCCGGCCGAGTGCCGCAGCGGGGAGGTGCTGCAGGGGCTGATCAAGCCCCGGGAGTGCGCCGCCTTCGGCACGACCTGCACCCCGCGCACACCTCTGGGCGCGACGATGGTCTCCAGCGAGGGGGCCTGCGCCGCCTATTACCTCTACCGCCGCCTCGATCCCGCGGCGACCGCCCCGAAGGAGGCGCATCCCGTTGGCTGAGACCGCACTCGACCCGGCGGCCTGGACCTGCCCCGCCCCCCTGGGCGACGAGCCCGTGGTCGTCCTCGGGCACGGCGGGGGCGGGCGGCTCTCCGCCGAGCTGATCGGCCGGCTGTTCGTCCCCGCCTACGGCAACGACGTCCTGGCCGGGCTCGCCGACTCCGCGGCGCTGACGCTCGGCGGCGCCCGCCTGGCCTTCACCACCGACTCCCACGTGGTGCGGCCGCTGTTCTTCCCCGGCGGCAGCATCGGCGACCTGGCCGTCAACGGCACCGTCAACGACCTGGCCATGAGCGGGGCGCAACCGGCCCACCTGTCGTGCGCGTTCATCCTGGAGGAGGGCACCCCCCTGCCGGTGGTGGCGGACGTCGCCCGGGCGGTGGGGGCGGCGGCCGAGGCGGCCGGGGTCAGCGTCGTCACCGGTGACACCAAGGTCGTCGACGCCGGGCACGGCGACGGCGTCTACCTCACCACCTCCGGCGTCGGGCTGATCCCCGACGGCGTGGACATCCGCCCGCAGCGGGCGGCACCCGGCGACGTGGTCATCGTCAGCGGCCCCGTCGGCCTGCACGGCATCGCCGTGCTCAGCGTGCGGGAGGGGCTGGAGTTCGGGGTGGAGGTCATCAGCGACACGGCACCGCTCGGCGGCCTGGTCGCCGCGATGCTCGCGGCCACCCCGGACGTGCACGCCCTGCGCGATCCGACGCGGGGCGGGGTGGCCGCCGCCCTCAACGAGATCGCCGCCGCCTCCGGCACGGGCGTCGTCCTCGCCGAGGAGCGCGTTCCGGTGCCGGAGGCCGTGGCCGCCGCGTGCGGGTTCCTGGGGCTGGATCCGCTGTACGTGGCCAACGAGGGCCGGCTGCTGGCCTTCGTGCCCCGTCCGCACGCCGAAGCGGTGCTGGCCGCCATGCGGCAGCATCCGTACGGCTCCGGGGCGGCCGTCATCGGCGAGTGCGTCGCCGACCATCCGGGCGTGGTCGTGGCCCGCACCCGCCTGGGCGGCACCCGGGTCGTCGACCTGCCCCTCGGGGAGCAACTGCCGCGGATCTGCTGAGGGGCCGGCCCGGCCCCTTCTCAGCGCGTCACGTCTCCTCGTCCATCCGGATGGCGCCGCGCAGGTCCTCGTAGGCGGTGCCGCGCTCGCCGCCCCGGCTGACCTCGTGCTCCTCCAGCAACGCGCGGGCGATGGCGTCGAGCTTGCGCTGCACCGCGTGCTCGGCACGCAGCTCGGAGTTCTTCAGCAGCGCCAGCAACAGCAGCGTCACCGACGTCATCGTCCCGGCGGCCAGCAGCTCCAGCTCCAGCGGCATGCCGGCGACGTGCATGGCCACGAAGTTGGCGATCAGCACGAGGCAGATGCAGAAGAACGCACGGGAGCTGGTGAAGTGGGATGCCTTCTCCGCCGTGTGCTCGAAGAGCGCGGGGTGACGACCGCGGCTGCGCCGTGCGGGGTGGCGGACCGTCACCCGGACCTCCGGAGCGCGTCCTCCATGCGGCCGAACGGGCTGTCGTCGAGGCCGGCGAGCAGGGCGGCGGGGTCGCGGTAGACGGCGACCGCGCCCGCTTCCTGTAGCTCGGTGCGGCCGATGCCGCCGGAGAGCAGGGCGACGCAGTCCACACCGGCCCTGCGGGCGGCCCGGACGTCCCAGACCGTGTCCCCGACGAACAGTGCCCGCGCCGGCGGGACGCCGGCCTGTTCCAGTGCCTGCTGCACGGGGTCGGGGGCCGGTTTGCTCGACTCCACGTCGTCGGCGCTGGTGGCGTCGTGGATGGCGTCGTCCGCGTCGATCGCCCGGCGCAGGGCGGCCAGTTCCGCGCCCTGCGCGGAGGTGGCCAGCACGACCGTCCAGCCGCGGCGGGCGAGGGTGCGCAGCAGGTCGGCGGCGCCGTCGAGCACCGGCAGCCGGTCGAACCAGGTCGCGTAGACGGCCGTGTGGGCGGCGCTGAGCGCATCGTCCTGGTCGCGGTCGCGGTCCTCGCCGAGCAGCCGCTCGACGAGGCGGTCCGATCCCATGCCGACCGTGTGGTGGATGTCGGTCATGGGGACGCGGTGGCCGGCCTGGTGGAACGCCTCCCACCAGGTGACGGCGTGCAGGTAGTTGGTGTCGACCAGGGTGCCGTCCACGTCGAAGACGGCGGCGAGCGGGGCGTCGTGGCCGTTCGACTGCGGGGCCATCGCGGGCCGCTCAGAGCTCGTGGAGGGCCGGGAGGAGTTCCTTCTCCGCCCATTTCAGATAGGGGGCCTGCTGGTCGCCGCCGATCTGGACCAGGGCGACCTCGGTGAAGCCCGCGTCGGTGTAGGCCCGTACGGCCTCGACGAAGTCCTCGACCCTGGCGCCGCAGGGGATGGCGTCGGCGACGTCGTCCTTGGAGACGGAGCGGGTCGCGGAGGCGAACGAGCCGTCGTGGGGCAGTTCGGAGTTGACGGGCCAGCCCAGGCCGGCCCAGCGGAACTGGTCGTGGGCGCGCTCCAGCGCCGCGTCGCGGTCGGGGTCGTAGGAGACGGGCAGCTGGCCGACGCGGGGCTTGCCGGCTCCGCCGTGCCGGTCGAAGCTCTCCAGGAGCCGGCGCTCGGGCTCGGTCGCGATGACCAGGTCGGCGAGGTGGCCGGCGAGGCGGCAGGAGCGTTCGCCGGAGACGGCGATGCCGATGGGCGGTGCCGGGTCGGGCAGGTCCCACAGCCTGGCGTGCTCGACGTCGTAGTGGGGGCCGTGATGGGTGAGGGTGCGGCCCTCGAAGAGGGCACGGATGATGCCCACGGCCTCCTCCAGCTTCTCCAGCCGGACGTCGGCGGAGGGCCAGCCGCCCCCGACGACGTGCTCGTTGAGGTTCTCGCCGGAGCCGAGCCCGAGCCGGAACCGCCCCTCGGAGAGCAGCTGGACGGTGGCCGCCTGCTGGGCCACCACAGCCGGGTGGTAGCGGGTGGTCGGGCACGTCACGTACGTCATGAGCGGAATGCGGGTGGTGGCCTGCGCGGCCGCGCCCAGGACGGCCCACGCGTTGGGCGCGTGGCCCTGGGACGCCAGCCAGGGGAAGTAGTGGTCGGAGGTGACGGAGAAGTCGAACCCGGCCCGCTCCGCCTGCACGATGTGGTCGACCAGCGCCCGGGGGCCGGCTTGCTCGGTCATCATTGTGTAGCCGATTTGCACCATAAAATCCGGGTTCCCCGCTGACCCGTGGGGAAACTCGTTCCCCTCGGGGACCCCCCGCATGCGCGTCCGGCCGTCACTCCGGGGAGGGGAGCGACGGCCGGACGGTGTGCCGGGGCCGGTTCGGCGGCCCCGTGGGCACCGGGTGTTACGGGGTGACCTTCAGCAGCTTGTTCGGGGTGCCCGCACCGGGGTTGGAGACCTTGTCCGCGGTGGCGCCCTGGGTCAGCGCGCCCGCGACCTGCTCCGGGGTGGCGTCCTTGTGACCGCCGAGGTAGAGCGCCGCGGCGCCCGTGACGTGCGGGGTGGCCATGGACGTACCGGAGATGGTCTTGGTGGCGGAGTCACCGTCGTTCCAGTCGGAGGTGATGTCCGAACCGGGGGCGTAGAGGTCGACGACGCTGCCGAAGTTCGAGAAGTCCGACTGCTTGTCGTCCTTCGTCGAGGAGGCGACGGTGATGGCCTCCTTGACGCGGGACGGGGAGCCCTTGCCCGCGTCGGTGGACTCGTTGCCGGCCGCGACGGCGAAGGTGACGCCCGAGGCGATGGCCTTCTGCACCGCCGCGTCCAGGGCCTCGTCGGCCCCGCCGCCGAGGCTCATGTTGGCGACGGAGGGTCCCTTGTGGTTCTTGGTCACCCAGTCGATGCCGGCGACGACCTGCTCGGTGGTGCCGGAGCCCTGTGCGTCCAGGACGCGGACGGCCACGATTCTGGCCTTCTTCGCGACGCCGTGCGCCGCGCCGGCGATGGTGCCCGCCACGTGCGTGCCGTGGCCGTTGCCGTCCTCGGCCTTGTCGTTGTTGTCGACGGCGTTGAAGCCGTAGGCGGCGCGGCCGCCGAAGTCCTTGTGGCTGATGCGCACGCCGGTGTCGATGACGTAGGCCGTGACGCCCTCGCCCGCGCCGTCCGGGTAGGCGTACTTCCCGTCACCCTTGGTCTCGGCCTGGTCGATCCGGTCCAGTCCCCAGGAGGGTGGGGCCTCCTGGGTCGCGTTGATGCTGAAGCGGTGGTTCTGCACGACCTTGGCGACGGCCGGGTCGGCGGCGAGCCGCTTCGCCTCGTTCCGGTCGAGGCCGCTGGCGGAGAAGCCGTGGACCGCGGAGGTGTACGTGCGGTTGAGCTTCCCGCCGTACCGCTCGGCGAGGTCCTGGCCCGCGGCGCTGACGCCGCTCCTGGCGCTCTTGGCGTCGTCCTTGAGCAGGACGATGTAGCTGCCGTCGACGGCGTCCTTGGCGTCGACGCCGTAGACGGTGCCTTCCGCGGGGGCGGCACCGGCCGGGAGCGTTAACAGCGTTGCTCCGGCGGTGACGGCGGTCGCGGCCGATATCGCCAGAATGAGCTTCCGCCGGCCGGGGCGCTTGTGACTTGCCATAACGAGGGAATCCTCCTCGTGCTGTTGTGGGGGGGGGACAGCGCGTCGGCACGGCGCAGCCGCAACGACGCACCCGGAGAAGGAAGATCCGCTTCCGGGTGTTCGAAACCCTGTCAGGATTGACGCGCCCAGATCAACCCTCACCCTCAGGTGTGACATACGCAACGCCCTTGCGAATTTCCAAACCCCGCTGAACGGCGGCAAATTGGACGGACGGACGGCAACCGCTGTCACGTTTTACACAGGCGTCACACTCAACTTCTTCACACAGGTGCCGCACTCAAGTTCCGTGCGCAGCACGCCGGTTGGCCCTCAGGATCGAATACGCCCGCCATGCGTCCGCTCAGCGGTCGGCCCTCGGCGAGAAGGCGGCGCGGTAGTCGCGGGGGCTGGTGGCGAGACGGGCGGCAAAGTGCTGACGCATCGTCACTTCGCTGCCGAAGCCCGTGCGGCGCGCGATCTCCGGCATGGGCAGATCGGTGCGCTCCAGGTACTTCTGCGCGGCCGCGAGGCGCTGTTCGAGGAGCCAGCGGGCGGGGGTGGTACCGGTCGTCGCCGTGAAGTGGCGGGCGAACGAGCGCGGCGACATCCCGGCACGGGCCGCCAGCGCACCGACCGGAAGCGGTTCGTGCAGATGGCGCAGGGCGTATTCGCGTACGGAGGCGAGGGCGTCGGCGCCCCGGTCCTCGGGGGCGGTGGGCCGTTCGATGAACTGGGCCTGGGTGCCGGCCCGGAAGGGCGCGGTCACCATCGAGCGGGCGACGGCGGCGGCCGCCTCCGCACCGTGGTGCGTACGGACGAGGTGGAGACAGAGGTCGATGCCGGCGGCGGTGCCGGCCGAGGTCCACACGGGGCCGGGGGCGTCCTCCCCGTCCGTCGCCTCGACGAAGAGGGCGTCGGGCACCACGGTGGTGGCCGGATGCTCCTGCTGCAGGAGGTCGGCGAGGCTCCAGTGGGTGATGGCGCGGCGCCCGTCGAGCAGCCCGGCCTGGGCGAGCACGAACGCCCCCGCGCAGAGCGCGGCGACGGGAACACCCCGCGCGTGGGCCCGCCGCAGGGCGCCGAGCACCTCGGGCGGGGTCGGGGCCCGGGGGTCGACGACGCCGGGGACGACGACGAGGTCGGCGCGGTCGAGCCAGGCCAGCGTGCGGTCGGGCGTCAGGCTGAGCCCGCCCGGCATGGCGACCGCGGTGCGGTCGGCGGCGCAGCGGCGCAGTTCGAAGGCGGGCACACCGCGGTCGGTGCGGTCCGTGCCCCACACCTCGGTGATGACGCTGACGTCGAAGGACCGGATGGTGGGGAAGGCGAGGAGCGCCACGCGATAGGCCGACATGGCCGCGAGTATGGCAGAAGCGTGGCAGAAACCCATCGAACGGCGGCAGTGCTGCCACTGTGCGGGTCCGGGTCGCGGCGGCAGGATCGTGGTCATGAACGAGCGAGAGCTTCACAGCAAGGCAGCACTGGTCGTCATCGACGTACAGAAGGGTTTCGACGAGGAGGAGTTCTGGGGGCCGCGGGACAACCCGGACGCGGAGGAGAACATCGCGGCGCTGATCGACGCGTGGCAGGCGACCGGCCGCCCGGTGGTGTTCGTCCGGCACGACTCCCCGAAGCCGGGGTCGCCCCTGCGCCCGGGCCAGGCGGGCAACGACTTCAAGGACGTCGTGGAGGCGAGGCGGGGCAAGGGCGAGGGGCCGGAGATCCTCGTCACCAAGACGGTGAACTCGGCCTTCTACGGCACCCCCGACCTGCAGGAGTGGTTCGAGGCCGAGGGCATCCGCCAGTTCGTCGTGACCGGCATCCAGACCAACATGTGCGCGGAGACGACGGCCCGCATGGGCGGCAACCTGGGCTACGAGGTGCTGTTCGCCCTGGACGCCACCCACACGTTCGACCTGACCGGCCCGTACGGCTGGCGCCTGACCGCCGGGGAACTGGCCCGGGCGACCGCCGTGACGCTCCAGGGCGGCGGCTTCGCCGAGGTGGTCACCACGGCGGAGCTGGTGGCGGCCGCGAAGGGCTGAGGGGCCGTCAGCCGAAGAGGCTCTTGGCGTCGGTCAGGGCGGCGGTGTCGGACCGCAGCACATCGCCGGGACGGTTGCCGTGGCCTATCAGGCTGCCGCCCCAGCGCATGCCCAGGTAGTCGGCGGTCGACCGCAGCATGCCCACCAGGGGATCGGCCAGTGCGGAGTCGTCGTGGCTGGTCGTAGTGATCGCCCACAGGGTCTTGCCCTGCATCCGCTGCTTGAACCGCACCTCCGGTGTGTGCAGCCACGCGCCCCAGTGGTCCATGTAGAGCTTGGTGGCGGCGGTCACGCTGTACCAGTAGAGCGGCGAGACGACCACCAGGTCGGTGGCCTCCAGCGTGGCGTCCAGCAGCAGCCGCTCGTTGCCGGTCGGTTCGGTGCGGCTGCCGCTTTCCGTGTGACGGCGGTCCTCGAAGGCGGGGAGCGGCAGCTCGCTCAGTCTCAGCCACTGCTGAACCGTGTGCGAGGGCAGCTGCGCCGCGGCTTCCCGGGCCAGTGCCTCGGTGTTCCCGTCCACCCGGGCGCTGCCGAGCAGGAAGAGGAACGAGCGTGCCGGGTCGGCGTGTTCGGTGCGCTGGGCCTGGTCGTGGTCACGCCGGTCGTCGGCATCCGTCATGGGGGGCTCCCTTCGAGACAGTCCGGCATGATCACCGGCGACCGGCTACAACAGCGGTCGGCCCGCGTCCATTCCGTGCACCCGGCGCCGAATGCGGAAGGGCGGCGGCATCCCGTGCGGGATGCCGC
>NZ_JAIXMK010000145.1:0-17384 GCF_020328095.1 Streptomyces sichuanensis | reverse complement strand
CGGAGGCCGGGTCGCGCGCACGCGCCCGCCGGGCGCCACCGCGTCCGCCGTACGGCGGCCCGCAGGCCGCGCCGTATCCGCGGCGCCCCGCCCGCCCGTGCCGCGTGCCGGGAACGTCGTGTCGTCACAGTGCCACCACCATCGCCAGCAGCAACGCCAGCAGCAGGGAGTCGATGCGGTCGAGGAGGCCGCCGAAGCCGGGCAGCCAGGTGCCGGCGTCCTTGACGCCCGCCTCGCGTTTGATCATGGATTCGAGCAGGTCGCCCAGGACGCAGCCGGCCAGGACCGCGGCCCACAGGGTGACCGTGAAGCCACCCACCGCCCCCAGGCCCGCGGCCACCCCGATGCCGGCGCCGATGACGCCCGCCCAGGTCTTGTTGGGGGAGAGGGGCGAGAGCGGGCGGGCGAGCGTGTCGGAGACGTGGCGCAGGGCCTTGCCGCCGCACCACGCGGCCACGTCGCCGAACGCGACGGCCACCCCGACCGCGACCGCCAGCCCGTTCAGTGCCACCAGGCCCGTCAGCGCGACCGGAATCCACACCAGCCCGAACACCGTGCGCGCCGCCCGTTCGGCGCCCCGCGCGGTGTCCCCCGACAGCACCGCGGGCAGCACCGCGAGGAAGGTGAGCAGCGCCAGGGTCCGCAGCCCGTAGGCGTGCGGGGTGACGATGAAGAGGAAGGGCAGGACGACCGCTGCCCCGCCCAGCGCCCACCGCTCGCCCCCGCCCAGCCGGACCAGCCGGGCGTACTCGGCGACCGCGATCAGCCCCAGGAACACGGCCAGCAGCCAGCCGCCCAGCGGGCCGAGGTGCAGGGCGCCGACGAAGACCGGCCCGGCCACCGCCCAGGTGAGCCAGCGCCGTCGCAGCTCACGGCGCATCGTCACCCGCGCGGGCAGCACCGCCACGGCGAGGCCGCCGACGGCGAGGGCACCGGCGACCACGGGTATGGCGCGGTCGAGCGCCGCCTGGGGCTCCGTCATCAGGCTCATCGGCCCGCACCCCCCGCCGGCTCCGCCAGCTCGCGCCGCAGCCACTCCAGCCGCAGCCCCGCCGTCAGCACCGAACCCACCGCCACCACGGCCAGGACCGGCACCGCCCAGCCCGTCGCCGCCACCACGGCCGTCAGCAGGCAGCGCTCGGTCTTGCCCACGGGACCGCCGTTGCGCCGGGGCGCCCCGGCGGCCGTGCCCGCGAGCGACACCCACGACGGCAGCGTCGCGGCGAGCGCCGCCACGGCCACCAGCCACAGCGGCGCGTGCGGCAGGAAGCCGGCGAGGACGAGCAGATCGGCGGCGCGGTCACCGAGTTCGTTGAGGACGACGCCGCGGCGGGTGGTGCGCCCGGTGTCGCGGGCGAGGGCGCCGTCGAGGTTGGCGAAGGCGAGCCGGGCCGCGAGGAGCGGGACGACGGGGGCGGCGGCCAGCGGGGCGGGCAACAGCGCGAGCGCCGCCCCCGCGCCGGCCGCGCAGAGCACGCCGGCGGCGGTGAGGGAGTCGGGGGACACCCCGCGCCGGGCGAGCGCGGTGCGCAGCCCGCCGAGGCGGGCCGCGTACCAGGGCTTGAGTGCGTACAGGCCGTTCATGGCCGCTACTTTCGCCCACGCCCGGCGGCGGCGGATCGGCGCGGGTACTCAGGCACGTACTCAGACGGTCTCGAACGGCCCTGAGCGATTCACCCGGCTGCCACGGCCCGTGTCTCAGATAGTAGGAAGACCAAGTAATTGTGCAGACAGCACGGCCGCCCTGGCCTAGCGTTGGAGGAGCCGAACACCCCGCTCCATCGAGCGATGGCGGCCGCGGCCCGGTGCGCCGGCGCAGGTGATCCCTGCCGCACCCAGGCCCCCGCCCCCTTCCCGGCTTGACGCATTCCCGCCTTCTCGGGGCTCGCATCGCAACTCATCAAGAGGAGACGTGACCCATGGCCGAAACCGCCGTTCGCAGGATCCGCCGTGTCGCCCGTACGTCCGACAGCGCGGAGCGCAAGGCCGACCGGGCGAACGCCGCCGCCGCCCTCCAGCGTGCGCTCGACCGCCGCGACAACGGCGGCGTCACCGGTCACTGACCGCCGTCGCCCGGGCCCCCGCCGCGCGCCTCCGCCGCCCGCGGGGCGGTCCGCACCACGTCGAAGCGGTCGATGCGCGACCCGCCCTCCGACAGGGCCGTCACCTTCAGCCGGGGGTGACGGCCGGGCTCGGCCTCGACCGCGAGGAACGAGTAGCCGGTGTAGCGCACCCGTGACCACTCCACCGTCTCCGCGCTCTTCACCCGCCCCTTGCGCCACTGGTAGCCGGGCACGCTGTCGAGGTTCCGCACCCGGCCCTCATGGCTGTCCGTCACCCCGAAGTCGTACAGCGCCTTTCCGGCGCCCCCGGCGGTGACGTACACGATGCCGTCCCGCACGGAGTCCACCGTCTCGCCGATCGGCACCCGCCGGGCCACCCGCCGCCCCCGCAGCGCGTCGGTGCGCTCGTAGACGTGGTTGTGCCCGTTGATCACGAGGTCCACCCGGTGCTTGTCGAACAGCGGCACCCACGCGTCGCGCACTCCGCCGTCCGAGGCGTGGGCCCGCGTGGTGGAGTAGGCGCAGTGGTGGAAGAAGACCACGAGGAAGTCGATGCCGGGGGTCTCGCGCAGCTCCCGGAGCCGCCGGTCGAGCCAGGCGGTCTGCCGTCCGCCGCTGTAGCCGGTGTTCGCGGCGATCTCGTACGAGACGTCGTTGGCGTCCAGGGCGACGACGGCGGTGTTGCCGTAGACGAAGGAGTAGGCGCCCGGTGCCCGCACGGGGTCGAAGCCGTTGTCCGGCAGCGTCCAGCGGGCGCTCTGGCCGCCGTAGCCGTTGGGGGAGTACCACGCCTCCATGTCGTGGTTGCCGGTCGTCACCATCCACGGCACCCGCGCGGCCACCGTCTCGGTCTGGGCGAGGAACTGGTCCCACACGCGTGCGTCGTAGACGTCGCCGGGCTTCCCGGCGCCGCTGTCGTCGGCGTAGCAGATGTCGCCCGCGTGCAGATGGAAGGCCGGGTTCTGACCGAGGATCAACTGGTCGTTGGCGAGGGCGTGATAGCTGACGCCCTGGTCGCCGAAGGCGGTGAAGACGAACGGCTCCGGCTGCGCGGGCGCCGTGGTGAACGTCCCCGTGGCGCTGAAGCGGCGGGGGTCGGCGGGTTCGTAGCCGTCGTGGCCGACGCCGTAGAAGTAGGTCTGCCCGGGGGTGAGGTTGTCCAGCGCCGCGTGCAGGTAGAACTGGTCGACCTGCGGGAGCTTCTTGGTCAGGGCGGGGGTGTGCAGCGCGCGCACCTCGGCCGGGATCTGCACGCCGAGGTCCCACGGCTGCAGCCCCACCCGCACGAACGGCCGCCGGACCGCGAAGGGCACCTGCCAGGAGATCCGCATCTGCGTCCGCGGGTCGGACCCGAACGCCAGGTGCCGGCCGAACGGCGCCACGAGCGAGCCGTCGACCCGCGCCGTGGCGGGGGTGGTGAGCAGGGTGGTCGACCGCGGCACGGCATGCGCGCCGGCCGTGCGCGGGCCCAGCAGGCCCGTCCCCGCGACGGCGCCCGCCGTGGCCGCGCCCGCGCGCAGCACACCGCGCCGGGTGAACTTGTTGCGCAGGTACTCGTGCTGTTCCGGCATCGTCATCCGGCCCGCCAGGCGGCCGGGAATCCCTACCCGTGGTGTGTCCATGCCGGGAAACGTGCCAGGGGCCGGTGGCCGGGACACATGGTTCGCGCGAATGTGGCCTGTCCGGGCGGCATTCCGTCCATATGATGGACGCCGTGTGTCATACAGCGGGACGGAGGAGTACGGTCCCCGTATGTCTCGCAGCATTCGCCTCGCAGTGATCCCCGGGGACGGCATCGGCCCCGAAGTCGTGGCCCAGGGCCTCAAGGTCCTTGCGGCCGTGCTCCCTTCGGACGTCAAGCTGGAGACCCGGGAGTACGACCTCGGCGCCCGCCGCTGGCACGCCACCGGCGAAACCCTGCCGGACGCCGAGCTGGACTCCCTCAAACACCACGACGCGATCCTGCTCGGCGCGATCGGCGACCCCTCCGTGCCGTCCGGGGTGCTGGAGCGCGGCCTGCTCCTCAAGCTGCGCTTCGCCTTCGACCACTACGTCAACCTGCGTCCGTCGAAGCTGCTCCCCCACACGGCGACCCCGCTCGCCGGCAGCCCGGACATCGACTTCGTCGTCGTCCGCGAGGGCACCGAGGGCCCCTACGTCGGCAACGGCGGATCGATGCGCACCGGCACCCCCGCCGAGGTCGCCACCGAGGTCAGCGTCAATACCGCCTACGGCGTGGAGCGCGTCGTCCGCGATGCGTACGAGCGCGCCAAGGCCCGTCCACGCCGCAAGCTCACCCTGGTCCACAAGAACAACGTCCTCGTCCACGCCGGACACCTGTGGAAGAGCGTCTTCGACCGCGTGGGCCGCGAATACCCCGAGGTCACCACCGACTACCTGCACGTCGACGCCGCGACGATCTTCTTCGTGACCGACCCGGGCCGCTTCGACGTGATCGTCACCGACAACCTCTTCGGCGACATCCTCACCGACCTCGCCGCCGCCGTCACCGGCGGCATCGGGCTCGCCGCCTCCGGCAACGTCAACCCGAGCGGTGACTTCCCCTCGATGTTCGAGCCGGTCCACGGCTCCGCGCCCGACATCGCGGGCACCGGAAAGGCCGACCCCACGGCCACCGTGCTCTCGGTGGCCCTGCTGCTGCGCCACCTCGGGTACGAGACCGAGGCGGTACGGGTCGAGACCGCCGTGGCCGAGGACCTGGCCGCACGGCCGGGGCACCTTCCCGGCCCGGGGGGAGGCGCCCCCCGCACCACGGACGAGGTCGGCGACGCCCTCGTATCCCGGCTGCTCACCGGTTCCGCAACCGGCTGACCCCGGCCGCTGTGCTCACGCGCGGCCGGATGCCACCATCGATTCCCGGCCGCGCACACGTTTTCCGTCAGCCACCCCACGAGCGATAATCGAACGTGGGGCCGCGAATAGAGGCGAAGAAGCTCGGACGTCCCGGCCCGGCCGGGACGACGGTGAGCGCGGTCCGCCACACACCAAGGTGAAGGACACGCATTCATGACGACGCCCACGATCGAGCTCAAGCCCTCCTCGCACCCGCTGTCCGACGCGGAGCGCGAGCAGATCCTGGCCAGCCCCGGCTTCGGCCGCCACTTCACCGACCACATGGTGACCATCAAGTGGACCGAGGGCCGCGGCTGGCACGACGCCCAGCTCGTTCCGTACGCGCCGCTGTCGATCGACCCGGCGAACATGACCCTGCACTACGCCCAGGAGATCTTCGAGGGGCTCAAGGCGTACCGCCGCCCCGACGGCTCCGTCGCCACGTTCCGGCCCGACGCCAACGCCCGCCGCTTCCAGGCGTCGGCCCGCCGGCTGGCGATGCCGGAGCTGCCGGTCGAGCTCTTCATCGAGGCGTGCGACGTGCTGGTCCGCCAGGACCAGGCGTGGGTGCCGGCGCACGGCGGCGAGGAGTCCCTCTACCTGCGCCCGTTCATGATCGCGACCGAGGTCGGCCTCGGTGTGAAGCCCGCCAACGAGTACCTCTTCATCGTCATCGCCTCCCCGGCGGGCGCGTACTTCCCCGGTGGCGTCAAGCCCGTCTCCGTCTGGCTCTCCGAGAACTACGTCCGCGCCGTCCCCGGCGGCATGGGCTTCGCCAAGACCGGCGGCAACTACGCGGCCTCGCTGCTCGCCCAGGCCGAGGCGGCCGAGAAGGGCTGCGACCAGGTGGTCTGGCTGGACGCCCTGGAGCACAAGTGGGTCGAGGAAATGGGCGGGATGAACCTGTACTTCGTGTACGGCAACAAGATCATCACCCCCGAGCTCACCGGCTCGCTGCTGGCCGGCGTCACCCGCGACTCGCTGCTGAAGGTCGCCAGGGACCTGGGCATGGAGTCCGAGGAGGGCCGCATCTCCACCGAGCAGTGGAAGCGCGACACCGAGAACGGCACCCTCACCGAGGTCTTCGCCTGCGGCACCGCCGCCGTGATCACCCCGGTCGGCCACGTGAAGTCCCTGGGCGGCGAGTGGACCCACTCCGACGGCCGGCCCGGTGAGGTGACGCTGAAGCTCCGCAAGGCGCTGCTGGAGATCCAGACCGGTGCCGCCGAGGACGTCCACGGCTGGATGCACCCCCTCGGCTGAGGCCCCCGGCCCACCGGCCCCGGCCCACCGCGTGAGGCCGCCCGCGACCAACGTCGCCGGGCGGCCTCCGCCGTTGCTCCGCCGTGCCCTGCCGTTGCTCCGCCGCCTCTCCGCCGTGCCCGCCGCCGTGTACGCAACGCACGTAAGTACGCGGGATCGTTGCAGGCCAAGCCCTTGTCGCGCCCCTGCCGTTCCGCCACCGTGAGCGTCCATGGGACAGCACTGGAAGAAGATCTGGGTCGGCTCGGCCGGCAACATGGTGGAGTGGTTCGACTGGTTCGTCTACGCCAGCTTCGCCACCTACTTCGCGGGCGCCTTCTTCCCCGCGGGCAACGACACCGCGAAGCTCATGAACACCGCCGGCATCTTCGCCGTCGGCTTCTTCATGCGGCCCGTCGGCGGCTGGCTGCTCGGCCGCGTTGGTGACCGGCGCGGCCGCAAGGCGGCGCTCACCCTGACCGTCACCCTGATGTCCGCGTCCGCGGTCCTGATAGCCGCCGCCCCCACCTACGCGGTCGCGGGCTACGGCGGCGCCGCCGTCCTGCTCGTCGCCCGGCTGCTGCAGGGCCTGTCGGTGGGCGGCGAGTACGCGGCCAGCGCCACGTACCTCACCGAGGCGTCCGCGCCCGGCCGCCGCGGCTTCGCCTCCAGCTTCCAGTACGTGTCGATGACCGCGGGCCAGCTCCTCGGCCTCGGCCTGCTGATCGTGCTCCAGCACACCCTGAGCAGTGCGGAACTGCACAGCTGGGGCTGGCGCATCCCGTTCGCCGTCGGCGCGCTCGGCGCGGCCGTCATCTTCTACCTGCGGCGCAACATGCTGGAGACGGACACCTACGAGGAGAGCGGCGCCGCGCCCGAGGACCGGGGCACCCTCAGGGCCCTGCTGCGGCACAAGCGCGAGGCGCTGCTGGTGATCGCGCTGACCATGGGCGGCACCGTCGCCTACTACACGTACACCACCTACCTGACGAAGTACCTCTCCAACAGCGCGGGGCTGCCCAAGCAGACCGCGACCCTCGTCAGCTTCTGCGCCCTGCTGGTCTTCGCCTGTCTGCAGCCCCTGGCCGGCGCGCTCTCGGACCGCATCGGCCGCCGCCCGCTGCTGATCACCTTCGCCGTCGGCTCGACCCTGCTCACCGTGCCGATCATGACGCTGCTCAAGCACGCGGGGTCGTTCTGGCCGGCCCTGGGCCTGTCTCTGCTGGCGCTGGTGGTGATCACCGGCTACACGTCGATCAACGCCTGCGTGAAGGCGGAGCTGTTCCCCACGGGTGTGCGGTCGCTGGGCGTGGCCCTGCCGTACGCGATCGCCAACGCGCTCTTCGGGGGGACGGCGGAGTACGTCGCCCTGTGGTTCAAGAAGGGCGGCATCGAATCCGGCTTCGCCTGGTACGTGGCGGGGTGCGCGGCGGTCTCGCTCGTCGTCTACCTCACCATGCGCGAGACGCGGGACACCGACCTGAAGCGGGTGGGCGACACGGCCGGACCCCGCTCGGAGGCGGACACGGTGCCCGCATCCTGAGACTCCCCCGCACCACGGGCCGGACCTGTGCCAGCATGTCCCCATGCTCCCGTTCGCCATGATTATTGGCAGCAGGCGCGCCGGTCCGCAGTGACCGCTCGTACCACCCCGTGCGAAGCGGACACCGTCGTCCCAGACCCGCGCGCAGACCTCTCGCACCCGCGAGAGGTTTTTGCGTTTTCCGGCCCACCCCGCCGGGGACGCAGGGCGAGGGATCATAGGGGGACGGTGGAACCGGTCATTCCGGTAGACCGACATCCTCACAGGAGTCAGAGCAGCAATGACGGACGCAACCGACGGCCCCGACGCCGGCCCCGACGGCCATGATGACGGCCCCGGGGGTCTCGACGACGGCTTCCACGTCTTCGACACGACCCTGCGCGACGGTGCCCAGCGCGAGGGCATCAACCTGACCGTCGCCGACAAGCTGACCATCGCCCGGCACCTGGACGACTTCGGCGTCGGCTTCATCGAGGGCGGCTGGCCCGGCGCCAACCCCCGGGACACCGAGTTCTTCCAGCGCGCCCGCGAGGAGATCGACTTCAAGCACGCCCGGCTCGTCGCCTTCGGCGCCACCCGCAAGGCGGGCGTCCGGGCCGAGGACGACCCGCAGGTCGCCGCGCTGCTCGACTCCAAGGCCCCCGTCGTCACGCTCGTGGCCAAGTCCCACGACCGGCACGTCGAGCTCGCCCTGCGCACCACGCTGGACGAGAACCTCGCCATGATCCGCGACACCGTCGCCCACCTGCGCGCCCACGGCCGCCGCGTCTTCGTCGACTGCGAGCACTTCTTCGACGGCTACCGCGCCAACGCCCGCTACGCCACCGAGGTCGTGCGCACCGCCCACGAAGCCGGCGCCGACGTCGTCGTCCTCTGCGACACCAACGGCGGCATGCTGCCCGCCCAGGTCGAGGCCGTCGTGCGCACCGTGCTCGCCGACACCGGGGCCCGCCTCGGCATCCACGCCCAGGACGACACCGGCTGCGCCGTCGCCAACACCCTGGCCGCCGTCGACGCGGGCGCCACGCACGTGCAGTGCACCGCCAACGGCTACGGCGAGCGGGTCGGCAATTCCAACCTCTTCCCGGTCGTCGCCGCCCTGGAGATCAAGTACGACCGCCGGGTGCTGCCGCCCGGCAAGCTGGCCGAGATGACCCGCATCTCGCACGCCATCGCCGAGGTCGTCAACCTCACGCCCGCCACCCATCAGCCGTACGTGGGAGTCTCCGCCTTCGCGCACAAGGCGGGCCTGCACGCCTCCGCCATCAAGGTCGACCCGGACCTCTACCAGCACATCGACCCCGAGCGGGTCGGCAACACCATGCGGATGCTCGTCTCCGACATGGCCGGCCGCGCCTCCGTCGAGCTCAAGGGCAAGGAGCTCGGCATCGACCTCGGCGGCGACCGCCGGCTCATCGGCCGCGTCGTCGAGCGCGTCAAGGAGCGCGAACTGGCGGGCTACACGTACGAGGCCGCCGACGCCTCCTTCGAGCTGCTGCTCCGCGAGGAGGTCGAGGGCCGGGCCCGCCGCTACTACCGCATCGAGTCCTGGCGCGCCATCGTCGAGGACCGTCCCGACGGCACGCACGCCAACGAGGCGACGGTCAAGCTGTGGGCCAAGGGCGAGCGCATCGTCGCCACCGCGGAGGGCAACGGTCCGGTCAACGCGCTCGACCGCGCGCTGCGGGTGGCGCTGGAGCGCATCTACCCGCAGCTGGCCGCGCTGAAGCTGACGGACTACAAGGTCCGCATCCTGGAGGGCAGCCTGGGCACGGGCTCGATCACCCGCGTCCTGGTCTCCACCAGCGACGAGCGCGGCGAGTGGTCCACGGTCGGCGTCGCGGAGAACGTCATCGCGGCGTCGTGGCAGGCCCTGGACGACGCGTACGCGTACGGCCTGCGGCGGGCGGGGGTGGAACCGCAGGAGTAGCCCGCCGGGCCGCCCCAGGGGTCCGAGGGCGGAGCCCCGGTACGGGAAGGGGCGGGGCGGGGGAGAGGGTCCACGGCACCGCCTACCGGTCGTACTCCGCCCCCAGCCCGGCCCCCAGCAGGTCGTACGCCCGATCCGCATCCGCATGCGCCTCCACCAGCGCATCCCCGATCGCCCGCCCCTCGGCCAGCTTCCGCCAGTTCTCCTCCGCCAGCCGCCGGTGCACGGTGACGATCTGCGCGGCCGCCAGCCTCGCCGTCAGCCCGTCGCCGTCGCCCGCCTCCACCAGCGCCCCGGCCAGCAGCTCCTCGTCGCGGTCGGAGTAGCGGACCAGGCGGGCCAGCAGGCTGGGCGTCGTGTAGAGCATGTCGTTGAACGCCCGCACCCTGGCGTCGTCGTTGAGGCCGGTGATCGGGTCGTGGGCGTCGAGGCGCGCGTGGAAGTGCGCGCGCAGGGCAGCCAGCGGCGCCTGGCCGGGCACGCGGTCGCTCACGACCCGCGCCGCCTCGCCCTGGTGGTCGGCGATGCGGTGCAGGGCCAGGTCCTCCTTGGCCGGGAAGTAGCGGAACAGCGTCGGCTTGGACACCTCCACCGCGGCCGCCACGTCGGCCACCGACACCTTCTCGAAGCCGCGCCGGAGGAACAGCTCGATGGCGGTGTCGGACAGCGCCTGGCGCGTGCGCTGCTTCTTGCGTTCCCGCAGTCCTTGCTCGTCGGTCACGGGGTCACTCTAGCAGGTGATGTTTACCCAGATTCTTTTGTTACTCGGTTGCATTTTTCGTGGGGTGGGTCTTTCATGGGTGCATGACTTCCAACGGGGTTTCGAACGACGCGCAGACCGACGCACAGACGGACGTGCTGACCGGTGCGCACACCGACACGCAGGCCGCCACGCAGACCGACGTACGGGCCGACGTACGAGCCGACGTCCTCGTCGTGGGCGCAGGGCCCACCGGCCTCACCCTCGCCTGCACGCTCGCCCGGGCCGGGGTGGCCGTGCGGATCATCGACAAGTCCCCCGAGTTCCACCGCGCTTCCCGCGGCAAGGGGCTCAACCAGCGCAGCCGCGAGCTCTTCGAGGACCTCGGGGTGGGGGAGCAGGCCGCGGCCTCGGGCATCGAGCACATCACCCTGCGCAAGTACCGCGACGGGGTCGCGCTCGCCGACACCGTCACCTTCGGCGACCGCACGCCCACCCCCGACGCCCCCTACGCCAGTGGCCTGATCATCCCCCAGTGGCGCACGGAGGAGATCCTGCGCGGCCGTCTCGCCGAGCTCGGCGTACAGGTCGAACTCGGCTGCGAGCTCACCGAGTTCACCCAGGACGAGGGCGGGGTCACAGGCGTGCTCGGCGACGGGCGGCGTGTGCGGGCCGGGTATCTCGTCGGCTGCGACGGCGGCCGCAGCGCCATCCGCAAGGCGCTCGGCGTGGGCTTCGAGGGCAAGACCGACGCCGAGGAGTGCATGGTGATCGGGGACGTCCGTGCCGACGGGCTCGACCCCGCCTACTGGCACCAGTGGTTCGACGAGGACGCCGCGCTGCTGCTCTGCCCGTTCCGCGACAGTACGCACTGGCAGTTGCAGGGCGTGCCCGAGCGGGATGCCGAAGGCCGGCTGACCCTGCCCTCGTTGGAGAGCTTCCAGCGGCTCTTCGACCGGTGCGCGCGGATACCGGGAGTGCGGCTGTCCGACCCCACCTGGTTCTCCACCTACCGCATCAACGTCCGCATGGCCGACCGCTTCCGCGTCGGCCGGATCTTCCTCGCCGGGGATGCGGCGCACGTCCACTCGATCGCCGGCGGTCTGGGCATGAACACCGGCATCCAGGACGCCTTCAACCTGGGCTGGAAGCTGGCGTTCGTGGTGCGCGGCCTCGCCGGGCCCGCCCTGCTGGACACCTATGAGGAGGAGCGGCTGCCGGTCGCGGCCTGGACGCTCGACCTCACGGACGAACGGCTGCGCGCGGTGTTCGAGGGCGTCCGGGAGCCGGGCGTCGGCACCGAGGCGGTCATCACCGACGACGTCACCACGCTGGGCGTCGGCTACCCGTGGAGCCGACTGGCGGCGGGCGGCGCGAAGGCGGGCCACCGGGCGCCCGACGCCCCCTGCCGGCTGGCCGCCACCGGGGAGGACGTCCGGCTCTTCGAGCTCTTCGCCGGGCCGCACTTCACCCTGCTGGGCTTCGGGCCGGACAGCGCACCGGCGCTGGCGGAGGCCGCCGACCGCTACGGGGACCGGGTGCGTACCTTCCTCATCGACGACCACGAGGGGCACGCCCGGCGGGCGTACGGCATCGAAGGCGACGCACTGGTGCTGGTGCGGCCCGACAACCACGTGGCGCTGAGCACGGGGGCGGACGCGGCCGGGGCAGATGCCGTGACGGACTATCTGAAGCACCTGGGCTGACAGCCGGCCGCCCGGCAACGGAAGCCCGAAGCCCGCCGCGCACCCAAGGCAAGGGGCCAGGGGCGAAGCCCCGGCCCCGGTGCCGTGCGGGGGTGCGGTGCGGTGCCGTGCGGGGGTGCGGTGCGGTGCCGTGCGGGGGTGCGGTGCCGTGCGGGGGTGTGGTGCCGTGCGGGGTGGCCCGGGGGCTGGGGCGAGGGTGTTTGCGGTTTCGGGGTGGTGGGGTGGGGGAGAACTCGGCCGTGGCCGTCACCCGTTGGACCCGCCGCACGTTCCTGACCGTTGCCGGGGCCCTCGGCACCCTGGGCCTGGGGGCCGGCCCCGGCGACGACGCCTTCCCCGCCCTGCGAAGACGCTGGCGCGACCTCACCCTCGGCACCGGCTTCGACCCCGCCGCCGAGCCCTACGCCGGCGTCCTGCGCCGCACCGGCCGGCTCGCCGGTGCGTACCGCGCGGCCATGCGCCCCGGCCCCGGGTCCCTGTGGCCCGACGCGCCCTTCGACCCGCCCGCCGGCATCACCGCGAGCTGTGCCCGTCTGTTCACCATGGCCCAGGCCCACGCCCAGCCGGGCACCGGGCTCACCGGCAACGCCGCCCTCGCCGCCGACGTCCTGGCCGGGCTCGACCACCTCCACGAGCGCATCTACCACCCCGGCACCACCCCCTACGGCAACTGGTGGGAGTGGCAGATCGGCAGCCCACGGCTGCTCCTGGACACCCTCACCCTCCTCCACGACGAGACGGGGGCGGCACGACGCGGCCGACTCCTCGACGCCGTCGGGCACTTCGTCCCCGACACCGTCCTCGACGCCTACACCGGCACCAGCACCGGCGCCAACCGCGTCGACCTGTGCCGCGTCGTCGCCCTGCGCGGCCTCCTCGGTACCGACCCCGCCCGCCTCGCCCGGGCCCGCGACGCCCTCTCGCCCGTCTTCCCCCACGTCACGGCGGGCGACGGGCTCTACGCCGACGGCTCCTTCGTCCAGCACAGCTGGGTCGCCTACACCGGCACCTACGGACAGGTGCTGCTCGACGGCCTCGGACGGCTCTTCGCGCTGCTGCGCGGTTCGCCCTGGGAGGTCACCGACCCCCGGCGGCAGATCATCCATGACAGCGTCGAACGGGCCTTCGCCCCGTTCCTTCACAACGGTCTCGTCATGGACTGCGTCTCCGGCCGCGCCATCAGCCGGGGACGGGCGAACGCCGACCCCCGCGGACTGCTCCAGAGCGACCACCAGCGCGGCCACGCCGTCATCGCCGCCATCGCCCTCCTCGCCGCCGGCGCGAGCCCAGCCGAGCGCGACCGCTGGCACGGAATGATCAAGGGCTGGATCGCCCGGGACACCACCAGTCCCCTCCGCACCGACCCCCAGTTCGGCGTCGCCGAACTCGCCCGCCTCGCCGCCGTCGACACCGGGCCGGCCCCCGCCCTGCCCGAGCCCGTCGGCCACCGGCTCTTCCCCGCCATGGACCGGGCCGTGCACCGCCGCCCCGGCTGGGCCGCCGCCATCGCCATGGCCTCCGACCGCATCACCCACTACGAGAACGGCAACGGCGAGAACCCCCGCGGCTGGCACACCGGCGCCGGGATGCTCTCCTGGTGGGGCGCCACCCACGGCGGCGACCAGTACAGCGACGGCTTCTGGCCCACCGTCGACCCCTACCGGCTGCCCGGCACCACCGTCTCCCGCCGCCCGCTGGCCGACAACGAAGGCGGCGGCTGGGGCGCCCCCAAGCCCGCCGCCCGCTGGGTCGGCGGCGTCACCGACGGCGAGTACGCCGTCGTCGGCCAGCACCTCAAGGGGCTCGGCTCCACCCTGGAGGCCCGCAAGTCCTGGTTCTGCGCGGCGGACGCCGTCGTCTGCCTCGGCGCCGGCATCAGCGCCGAGGACGGCACCGACGTGGAGACCGTCCTCGACAACCGCAACCTCGGCGCCACGGGGACGGCACGGCTCACCGTCGACGGCGAGCCCCAGCCGGCCGAGGACGGCTGGACCCGGTCGTGGGAGTGCGCCCGCTGGGCCCATCTCGCCGGGCACGGCGGCTACGTCCTCCCCGGCGGCGCCCCTCTCACGGCCCTGCGCACCGCCCGCACCGGATCATGGCGCGACATCAACGCCGGCGGCTCGCCCGCCCCCCTCACCCGCCGCTACCTCACCCTCTGGCACCCCCACGGCACCGACCCGGACGACGACGGCTACGCCTACCTCCTGATGCCCGGCGCCGCAGCGGACGCCGTCGCCGACCGCGCCGCCGACACCGGCTGGCTCACCGTCCTCGCCAACACCCGCGACCGGCAGGCCGTCGCCATCCCCTCGCTCGGCCTGACCGCCGCCGCCTTCTGGCAGGCGGGCACCGCCGGCCCCCTGACCGTCAGCACCCCCGCCGCCGTGCTGCTGCGCCGCCGCGGGCGGACGGCCGCCCTCCACCTCGCCGCCCCCCTGCGCACCGGCGAGACCACCGAGCTGACCTGGGCACACCCGGTGCGCAGGGTCACCGCGCACGACGCGTCGGTGCAGGTCCTGACCATCGCGCCCACCCTTCGGCTGCGCATCGCGCCCGGCACGGCCTGCGCCCCGCACGCCTGCAGGGTGGACCTCCCCTGACCGGGTTCACCCGGACGGCGGTACCTGGTCAATCCATATATATGACGGCTGGGGCGGTCCATATTTGTGGGGTACCCACAGCGTGGGACGGCCGCTCGAACGCAGACAACTGATAAGGGCACTGTGCAGTTCTGTTCCGCCTGCCCACGAAATCGCGCACGACGTTGTGTGGAACCGACATGATGTTCAGACGCTCCCGCCGCGTACCGTCTATCCATGAGCAATCTCGAAGGTGCGCCCGTAGAGGCGAATGACGTCCGTGGGCGCGTCGCCGAGCTGCACGCCATCCGCGAGCAGGTTCGGCTCGGCCCCAGCGAGCGGGCTACCCAGGCACAGAAGGCCAAGGGGAAGCTGACCGCTCGCGAGCGCATTGACCTCCTGCTGGACGAGGGCTCTTTTACCGAGGTGGAGCCGCTGCGGCGGCACCGCGCCAGCGGTTTCGGGCTGGAGGCCAAGCGCCCGTACACCGACGGTGTGATCACCGGGTGGGGGACCGTGCACGGGCGGACCGTGTTCGTCTACGCACACGACTTCCGGATCTTCGGCGGTGCGCTGGGCGAGGCCCACGCCACGAAGATCCACAAGATCATGGACAAGGCCATCGCGGCCGGGGCGCCGCTGGTGTCCCTGAACGACGGTGCCGGCGCCCGCATCCAGGAGGGCGTCTCCGCGCTCGCCGGGTACGGCGGCATCTTCCAGCGCAACACCAAGGCGTCCGGCGTCATCCCGCAGATAAGCGTCATGCTCGGCCCCTGCGCCGGCGGCGCCGCCTACTCGCCGGCCCTCACGGACTTCGTCTTCATGGTCCGTGAGACCTCCCAGATGTTCATCACCGGCCCCGACGTGGTGCGCGCGGTGACGGGCGAGGAGATCACCCAGAACGGCCTCGGCGGCGCGGACGTGCACGCCGAGACCTCCGGCGTGGCCCACTTCGCCTACGACGACGAGGAGACCTGCCTGGAGGAGGTGCGCTACCTCCTGTCGCTGCTGCCGCAGAACAACCGGGAGAACCCGCCCCGCGTCCAGGCCGAGGACCCCGCCGACCGCACGGGCGAGGCCCTGCTGGACCTGGTGCCCGCCGACGGCAACCGCCCGTACGACATGCGCAAGGTCATCGAGGAGATCGTCGACGACGGCGAGTACCTCGAAGTCCACGAGCGCTGGGCGACCAACATCATCTGCGCCCTGTCCCGCCTGGACGGCCAGGTCGTCGGCATCGTGGCCAACCAGCCCCAGTCCCTCGCCGGCGTCCTCGACATCGAGGCGTCCGAGAAGGCCGCGCGCTTCATCCAGATGTGCGACGCCTTCAACATCCCGATCATCACTCTTCTGGACGTACCCGGCTTCCTCCCCGGCGTCGACCAGGAGCACGGTGGAATCATCCGGCACGGCGCGAAGCTCCTCTACGCCTACTGCAACGCCACCGTGCCGAGGATCTCGGTGATCCTGCGCAAGGCATACGGCGGCGCGTACATCGTCATGGACTCGCAGTCGATCGGTGCGGACCTCACGTTCGCCTGGCCGACCAACGAGATCGCCGTCATGGGCGCGGAGGGCGCGGCCAACGTGATCTTCCGCAAGCAGATCGCCGAGGCGGACGACCCGGAGGCCATGCGGTCCCGCATGGTCAAGGAGTACAAGGCCGAGCTGATGCACCCGTACTACGCAGCCGAGCGCGGACTGGTCGACGACGTGATCGACCCCGTGGAGACCCGGTCGGTGCTGATCCGGTCGCTGGCGATGCTCGCGACCAAGCACGCGGACCTCCCGTCCCGCAAGCACGGCAACCCGCCCCAGTAAACGCAACGCCCGTACAGCCATCGGAGACCTCGCATGAACGACACGCTCGTACGCGTCGAGAAGGGCACCGCGGACGCCGAGGAACTGGCCGCCGTCACCGCCGTCCTCCTCGCCCGCGCCGCCGCCGGCACCGACCGCTCCGCCCAGGACGCCCGCCCGCGCCGCACCACGGCCGTCTGGCGCCGCCTGGAGCGCAGCTCCGGCTTCAGAGCCCCGCACAGCTGGCAGGGCTGACCACGACGAAGAGGCCCTTCACCCCGGCCGGGGTGAAGGGCCTCTTCGCGTGTGCCGTGCCGAACGATGCGGAAAGGTCCCCGCACTCCCGAGGAGTGCGGGGACCTTTCCGCATCCGAGCCGCGTACGGGCCGGCCCGTCCTAGCGCAGTCGCGCCATGAGGGCGTGCTCGACGAGCGTGATGAGGGCGCTCTTCGCTTCGTTGCGGTGCCGGGCGTCCGTGATGATGATGGGCGCGTCCGGGCCGATCTGCAGGGCCTCGCGGACCTCTTCGGGGGTGTAGGGCTGGTGCCCGTCGAAGCCGTTGAGGGCGATGACGAAGGGCAGGCCGCTGTTCTCGAAGTAGTCGACGGCGGGGAAGCAGTCGGCGAGACGGCGGGTGTCGACGAGGACCACGGCGCCGATCGCGCCGCGCACCAGGTCGTCCCACATGAACCAGAAGCGGTCCTGTCCGGGCGTGCCGAACAGGTAGAGGATCAGGTCCTGGTCCAGGGTGATGCGGCCGAAGTCCATGGCCACGGTCGTCGTGGTCTTGTCCGGCGCGTGGGTGAGGTCGTCGATGCCCGCCGAGGCGGAGGTCATGACGGCTTCGGTGCGCAGCGGGTTGATCTCCGAGACCGCGCCGACGAACGTGGTCTTGCCCACGCCGAAGCCACCCGCCACCACGATCTTTGCGGAGGTGGTGGAGCGGGCTGCCTCGCCGCTAGAGG
>NZ_JAIXMK010000144.1:0-7205 GCF_020328095.1 Streptomyces sichuanensis | reverse complement strand
GTGGTGGAGCGGGCTGCCTCGCCGCTAGAGGTTCCGAAGTCCACTGAGCACCCTTTCGAGCAGTGTCACGTCAGGCTGGCCGCCGGCGGACGCGTCGCCGCCGGGCTGATGAATGGCGACGAGTCCGGCCTCCGCCAGGTCGGCGACGAGGATTCGGGCGACGCCGAGGGGAATGGACAGGAGCGCCGAGATCTCGGCGACCGACTTGATCTCCTGGCAGAGCTGGCAGATGCGCTGGTGTTCCGGCAACTGCCCGTGGAGCTGGGACGGCTGGGCCGTGGTGTGCACCAGCGCCTCGATGGCGAGCTGGTAACGCGGCCGCGTCCGACCGCCGGTCATCGCATAGGGACGGACCAGCGGGTTGTTCTTGGCGCCGCCGCCCGGGGGCGGCGACGGTGTGCGCCGGTGCTGCTGAGGCTGGGCCGACATATGCGGAGGGCGCTGCTCCGGCATGGCCTGGTGACTGGGCGCAGAGGGGAAGTTGTAGCGGTTCAGCGGGGGTTGTCCCTGCTGCTCATGTCCATACGGGTAACCGCCTGGGGGCGTTGCCACGTCTCCTCCTCGACTTGCCTGTCTGCTGCTGGTCGCGCCACCGCACCCTATGGCGCGGTGGCGCGAAACGCACTGCCTCTTTGTTAGTTGAGAAGGCTCCCCTGCAGTTCGGACCGGAGCTCGGGCGTCAGCACATTGCCCGCCCGGTCCACCAGGAGGGCCATCTCGTAGCCCACGAGGCCGATGTCGCACTCGGGGTGCGCCAGAACGGCCAGCGAGGATCCGTCGGAGACGGACATGATGAAGAGGAAGCCGCGCTCCATCTCCACGACGGTCTGGTTGACCGCGCCGCCCTCGAAGATGCGCGACGCACCCGCGGTCAGCGAGGTCAGGCCGGAGGCTACCGCCGCCAGCTGGTCGGCGCGGTCCCGCGGAAAGCCTTCGGACATCGCCAGAAGGAGTCCGTCGGCGGAGACCACGACGGTGTGGGACACCCCTGGGGTGTTGTCCACGAAACTGGTGATCAACCAGTTCAGGTTCTGCGCCGCCTGGCTCATCGGGCTCACACTAACGCTCCTGATCGTAGGTGCCGCCGGGGCCGAAGCCCTGGTCGTGTTGCTCATGCTGCTGGTGCGCGGGGTACTCACCGGAGTCCGTTCCCGCGTTGCGCCCCTGCTGGATGCCGCGGCGCAGGTTTGCCAACCTGCCGCGTACGTCCTCCGGAGCGCGGGAGACCTGGGGGCCGTCCTGTGCGGCCTCTGCCGCCTTGCCCTCGACCAGATTGGCCTTGGGGACCCGGCGGGGCAGACCGGAGGGGGTCACTCCGCCGGCCTTCGGTTCACGGAGCTTGCCGGCTCGCTGCCAGAGCTCATCGTTCGCCGACCGCCATTCGGAGCTTTCGCCCTCCTGGGGCTGCCGCGGGGCCTCCTGCCGGCCCTGCTCCGGTTCCGCGCCGTCCCTCGTGGCCTCCTCGCCCGTATCGGCTTGCTGCCACCGCGTGTCGCGGCGCGGCAGACCGGACCCGGTCAGCGAGGGGGAGCCGCTCGGAGCGGGGCCCGGACGGTCGAACTCTACGCGCTCCGGCTGGGCCGTGTCAGCGGACGGCTGGGATTCCGGTTCCGCTCCGTAACCCTGCCCGTACTCATGCTGGTACGTACCTGGCTCGGTCCACTCGCCTTGGTGGCCGGGGGCGTTGAAGTCGCCGTAGACCTCGTGGGCGCCGGTGCCCTGGTCGTTGTACGAGGGTTCCGCGTATCCGGTCTCCGCATACGGTCCACCGGGCTGCTGCTGCGCGGGTACGTGCTCCTGCGGCAGGTTGTGCGGCTGCTCGAACTGCTGCTGCTGCGGGGCCTCGTCGCGGAACAGCGGGCGCTGGTCGGCGTCCTGGCCGCCCATCGCCGCACGACGCTCCTCGCGCATCCGCGAACGGCCGACCGGGTCCATCCCCGCGCCGGAGCCCGCGGCGTCCGGCCGCGCCTCGTAACGGGAGTCGTCGAAGCCCAGTTCCGCGGCGGTCCGGGCGCCGTTGCCCCCGCCGACCGCGGGCTGCTGCTGACCGGGGACCATGCGGGAGACCGTGAAGTCGTCCTGCGCGAGGTCGTCGGCTCCACCACCGTGGGTGATGGCGTCGGGCAGCATCACCAGCGAGGTGGTGCCCGCCTGCTCGCCCGAGGGGCGCAGCTGCACGCGGATGCCGTGGCGGGTCGCCAGGCGGCCGACCACGAACAGGCCCATGCGCTGGGAGATCGCGGCGTCCACCGTCGGCGGGTTGGCCAGCTTGTGGTTGATGTCCGCGAAGTCCTCGGCGGTCAGGCCGATGCCCTTGTCGTGGATCTCGACCATCACGCGGCCGTCGGGCAGCCGGGTCGCGGTGACGCGGACCTTGGTGTGCGGGGAGGAGAACGTGGTGGCGTTCTCCAGCAGCTCGGCGAGCAGGTGCACGAGGTCGGTCACGGCCAGGCCGTGGATCTCGGCCTCCGGAACGCCGCTCAGCTCGATGCGCTCGTACGCCTCCACCTCGGAGGTGGCCGCACGCAACACGTCCACCAGCGGGATCGGCTGGTCCCAGCGGCGGCCGGGCTCCTCGCCCGCGAGGATGAGGAGGTTCTCGCCGTTGCGGCGCATACGGGTGGCCAGGTGGTCCAGGCGGAAGAGGTTCTCCAGCTGGTCCGGGTCCGCCTCGTTGTTCTCCAGGTCGGTGATGAGGTTCAGCTGGCCCTCGATCAGCGTCTGGTTGCGGCGCGAGAGGTTGGTGAAGATCGCGTTGACGTTGCCCCGGAGCAGAGCCTGCTCGGAGGCGAGGTTCACGGCCACGCGGTGCACCTGGTCGAAGGCGCGGGCGACCTCGCCGATCTCGTCCTTGGTGGTGATCGGGATCGGCTGGACACGGGTGTCCACCCGGCCCGGATCGGTGCGCGAGAGCTGCTCGACCAGGGCCGGCAGGCGCTGCTCGGCCACCTCGAAGGCGGCGGAGCGCAGCCGGCGCATGCTCGTGCTCATCGAGCGGGCCATCCGGCCCGCCACGAGGAAGGCGATCAGCAGCGCGAGGATCATGATCGAGGAGTTGACGATCGCCTCTTGCTGGGCCTCCGAGGCGACGGTCTCGGCCTCGTCCACGGCGTGCTCGGCCAGGTGCGCCTCGACGGTGCGGTAGGCGTTGAACTTGCCGGTGGACGTCTGCAGCCAGGACTCGGCCGTGATGCCCTTGGCCTTGAGCTGCGCCGCCGTGGCGCCGGACATGATGGCGGCGGCCATCTTGTCCTGCTCCTCGACCTGGGCCTCGGTGGCCAGCGCCGTCTTCAGGCGCTTGATGTCCTCGTCCGTACCGCCGGACTCGAACTCGCCGCGGGCGATGTACTCCAGGAAGTTGTACGAGGAGAACGACGTCAGCAGGATCTGCCGGTCCGCGGCGCTGAGCGGCTTGTTCACCAGCAGGTGGACGCCGATCGAGCGCTGCAGCGACTCGGCCGCCTTGGCGAGGGAGACCGCGTAGACGGCACGACCGTAGGAGGTGACGTTGCCGGTGCCCAGACCCAGCTCGTTGGTGAAGGCCATGAGCGGGCGCTGCAGGGCGCCGTAGCCGTCCTCGGTCTTCGCACCCTCCAGGGCGGAGGTGTACGCGGCCTTGCGCAGCCCGGGCAGCGTCGGCTCGACGGCGCGCACGTCCTTCAGACGGCGCTTGAGGCTCGGGGTGTCCGGCATGCTCTTGACGCGCTTGTCGAAGTCCGCACGAGCGGCGTCCGTCGCGGCCCGGGTCTTCTTGATGACCGGGTCCTCGGTGTTGCCCTCAAGCAGCGGCTTGGCGGTCAGGTCGCGCTCTTCGATGACGGCGTGCGCGTAGGTGGCCGCGGCCTCCACGACGCGAGCGGCGTCCGTCGCGTCCTGTGCCTCCAGCCAGACGTCGACGGAGTCCTTGACCTTCAGACCACCGAAGACCAGCGCGATGACGACCGGGATCAGCAGAATCGCGTTCAGCCGGACCCGTACCCGCCAGTTGCGGGGCGAGAGTCTGCCGCCACGGGCCTCGGGGGCGGCGGGGTGTTCGGGCATATCGGAAGGCGGCACCGCTGTGCGCGACGGCGGGGTGAAGTTCCCCCGCTCGTCCCGCGCCTGCTGCGCGGCGCCCGTCTTTCTTCGCCTCACTCGACCAACAACCTCTCGGCGTCGGCACCTGTGCTGTGCCGTTTATCTGCTGAGCCGTGACTGCTCAGTCCGGGAATTCCAGCACGTTCGCCAGGCGCATTCCAAACAACGGACAGAGCCCCTGAAGGCCGCGATTTGCCCGACATAAAACGGGCATTAAGGCCGAGCTGCGGCAAAAGGCGGGGTGGTTGACTGCAGAACGAAGTCGGCCGGACGCGCCCAGTGGTCACGTCCGGCCAATTCTCTGTCGAAACGTTATGAACTTCGAAGTGCGCCGTGGTCAATGCCACAACTTACACATCGTCACCCGTTTCGTCGAACAACGCTATTTCAGCCGCGCCATCAGGGCATGTTCGACAAGGGTGATCAAAGCGCTCTTCGCCTCGTTGCGGTGGCGCGCGTCGGTCGTGATGATCGGCGCGTCCGGGCCGATCTGCAGGGCCTCGCGGACCTCTTCGGGCGAGTAGGGCTGGTGCCCGTCGAAGCCGTTGAGGGCGATGACGAAGGGCAGACCGCTGTTCTCGAAGTAGTCCACCGCCGGGAAGCAGTCGGCCAGCCGGCGGGTGTCGACGAGCACCACGGCGCCGATCGCACCGCGCACAAGGTCGTCCCACATGAACCAGAAGCGGTCCTGTCCGGGCGTGCCGAACAGGTAGAGGATCAGGTCGTCATCGAGCGTGATGCGGCCGAAATCCATCGCCACGGTCGTCGTGGTCTTGTCCTGAACGTGGCTCAGGTCGTCGATGCCCGCCGAGGCGGAGGTCATGACGGCTTCGGTGCGCAGCGGACTGATCTCCGAGACCGCGCCGACGAACGTCGTCTTGCCGACACCGAAGCCGCCCGCCACCACGATCTTCGCGGAGGTGGTCGAACGGCCGGCGCCGACCGTGCTCCCGCTAGAGCTTCCGAAGTCCACTGAGCACCCTTTCGAGCAGTGTCACATCCGGCGTGCCACCGGCCTCGGTGCCGCCGCCCGGCTGGTGGATCGCCACCATGCCGGCCTCCGCCAGGTCCGCCACCAGGATCCGGGCCACGCCCAGCGGCATGTTCAGCAGCGCGGAGACCTCCGCGACCGACTTGACCTCCTGGCACAGGTGGCAGATCCGCTGGTGCTCGGGAAGCAGCCCACCGAGGTGGGCCGGGTCGGCGGTGGAGCTCACCAGCGCCTCGATGGCGAGCTGGTAGCGCGGCCGGGTGCGGCCTCCCGTCATGGCGTAGGGGCGGACCAGCGGCTGGTCGCCTTCATCTTCCCCGTACGACGCATGGTGAGCGGCGCCGTACGGGCCGGGCGAGACGGGCGGGGTCATGAATCCTCCGGACGGGACAGCAGGAAGGCAATGATGCCGTCGAGCGGGGGGCCGGTGGGGGGTTTTCGGCCGCGTGGTCGGACGGGCTGTGCAAGGTGGGGACGGGTCAGTTCAGCAGGCTGCCCTGGAGTTCGGCGCGCAGGTCGGGCGTGAGCACGTTGCCCGCGCGGTCGACCAGCAGGGCCATCTCGTAGCCGACGAGGCCGATGTCGCACTCCGGGTGCGCGAGCACCGCGAGCGACGAGCCGTCGGAGACCGACATGATGAAGAGGAACCCCCGCTCCATCTCCACCACGGTCTGCGTGACCGAGCCGCCCTCGAAGATCCGGGACGCGCCCGCCGTGAGGGAGGTCAGCCCGGAGGCCACCGCCGCCAGCTGGTCGGCACGGTCCCGGGGGAACCCTTCGGACATCGCCAGAAGGAGTCCGTCGGCGGAGACCACCACCGTGTGGGACACCCCCGGGGTGTTGCCCACGAAGTTGGTGATCAACCAGTTCAGATTCTGCGCCGCCTGGCTCATCGGACTCAACTAACGCTCCTGCTGATAAGTGGGGCCAACATGGTGACTGCCGGTGGTCGAGCCGTTGCCGGCCTGACGTCCCTGCTGGATGCCCCGTCGGAGATTGGTCAGCCGGCCGCGTACGTCGTCGGGCGCACGCGAGACCTGCGGACCGGTCGGAAGGGACTGCGTCTCGGCGGTTCCCTCGACGAGGTTGGCGCGCGGCACCCGCCGCGGCAGCCCCGAGGAGGTCTTGCCGCCCGCCGCCGGCTCCCGGACCTGCTCGGCCCGGCGCCAGCGCTCGTCGTTGGGGGAGTCGCGCCAGGGGTCCTGGGCACCTCCCTGCGGCGCGGCCGCGGCCTGCGGCGCGGGCGTCGCACCCGGGCCACCGCGGCGCGGCGCGGGACGGGCGGAGTCGGCCGGCTGCTCGGGCACGCCCGGCTGTCCCTCGCCCGCGGCACCGCGGAACCAGTGCGACTCCAGCTCCTCGAACAGCGGCGTGCCGCCCTCGCCCTGCGCGGGCGCGGCGAACTGGCCGGTGCTGTTCGGGTCGCCGGCGGCCGGCTGCGCGAACTGGCCGGTCGTGTCCGACTGCCCGCCACCGGGCAGCGCGAACTGGCCGGTGCCATGCGCGTCGCCGGCGGTCGGCCGGGCGAACTGGCCGGTGCTGCTGCCGAGGGCGTCACCGGTCGCCGGGCGGTCGTACTCGCCACTGGTGCTGTTCGGCGCGTCGGTGCTGCCCAGGGCGCTGAACTGGCCGGTGCTGCCGTTCGGCGCGTCGGTCGCGCCGGGCGTGCGGAACTGGCCCGTGCTGCTGTTCGGTGCCTCGGTCGCGTCCGTCACCGGCGGGAACTGGGCGGTGTCGCCCGGTCCGGCGGCCGGCGCGGGCTTGGCGAAGCGGCCCGTCGTGCTGTTCGGCGGCTCGGTCGCGTCCGTCACCGGCGGGAACTGGGCGGTGTCGCCCGGTCCCGCGGCCGGCGCCGGCTTCGCGAAGCGGCCGGTGTTCTCCACGCCCTCGTCGTGACCGCGCGGGGCGTCCTGCCCGCCACGCGGCGAACCGTCGGTGGACAGCGGCCAGTCGTCGACCCGGGCCTTGGGACCCTTGCGGCCCGGACCACCGGCCGGCGGCGTCGCGTTGCCCCAGCTCGGAGCGGCGGGCGCGGAGCCCGCGCCACCACGGGCGGGAAGCTGCGGACGGCCGTTGCCACCGGCGGCGGGCGCCGCGGCGGGACCGCCGTTGCCACGGGCCGGCAGGCCCGGGCGGC
>NZ_JAIXMK010000143.1:0-24911 GCF_020328095.1 Streptomyces sichuanensis | reverse complement strand
CGAACTGGTCCGGGACGAAGGGGTGCAGGCGGTGGTGACCACGAACGGCACCACGGTGCTGCCCGCGGTGGCCGACTCCTGCGAGGTCCTTGGCATCCCCTGCGTGTCCACGGCGTTCCCCTGGCAGACCTACGTCCTCGACCGGGGCGCCGGGACCGCCCGCCCCTTCCGCTGGACGTACCACTTCGCCTGGGGCCTGGACGACATCGCGGCGGTCTTCGCCGAGATGTGGGAGCGCGTGGGCCCGCGGCGGACGGTCGGCTGCCTGTGGAACGACGGCCCGCAGGGCCGCTCCCTGCGCCACCCCCGCCACGGCTTCGCGCCCGTGGCGACCGCGCGCGGGCACTCCCTCGTCGACCCCGGCGGCTACCACGAGCCGGCCGCCGGCTTCGAGCAGCACATCCGCCGGTTCCAGGAGGCCGGGGCCGACGTCGTCACGAGCGCGGCCACCGTCGAGGACCTGGCGCTCTTCCACCGGCAGGCCCAGGAGGCCGGGCTGCGCCCACGGCTGATCACCTGCTCGCGGTGGCTGGCCCAGCCCCGCGAGAGCCCCGCCACGGACGGGCTGGCGAACACCCGCATCGCCACCCTCGTCTACTGGTCGCCGCGCCACCCCTTCCGCTCCTCCGTCGACGACACCACCGCGGCCGCGCTGGCCGGGGACTACCGGCGCAGCACGGGCAAACCCTGGCTCCAGCTGCTGGGCCCTGCGCACGCCCTGCTGGAGGTGGCCGCCCACGCCCTGGCCACGGCCGCCGACCCCACCGACCGCAGGGCGGTCGCCGAGGCCCTGGGCCGCACCCGGCTGGACACGGTCGCCGGGCCGCTCGACTTCACCTGCGGGCCCACGCCCAACGTGGCGCTGCTGCCGCTGATCGGCGGCCAGTGGCGCCCGGGCCCGGGCCGGCAGCCCGAGCTCGCGCTGGTCACCAACACTCGACTGCCGCGCGTCGCCCCTGACGCACAGCTCACGGTCGGCCTCTAGGCCGGGGCCGCCCGGGGCGCAGCGGGCCCGGCCGCCCCCGGTTCCGGGTCACGACGGCCCGGCCGGGGCGGGCCGCCTCAGACGACCGCGAGGACGATCTTTCCGGTGAGGTGGCCGTGCTCGCTGGCGCGCTGCGCCTCGGCGGCCTGGCTCAGCGGGTAGACGCGGTGGACGGGCAGCTGCAGGATGCCGGCCTCGTGCAGGGCGAGCGCCGCGCCCAGGGCGGTCGCGGTCTGGGCGCTCGGGCCGGAGCTGAAGCGCACGCCGTGGCGGCGGGCGCCCTCGGCGTCGGCGATGGTCACCACACGGTCGGGTCCGCCGGTCAGTTCGACCGACACCCCGACGGCGTCGCCCTTGCCGACGGCGTCCAGCGCCGCGTCCACCCCCTCCGGGGCGGCCTCCCGCACGCGGTCGGCGAGCCCCTCGCCGTAGGCGACGGGGATCGCGCCGAGGCCGCGCAGGTACTCGTGGTTGGACTCGCTGGCGGTGCCGATCACCCGGATGCCCCGGGCCCGCGCGAACTGCACCGCCAGCGTGCCCACTCCCCCGGCGGCACCGTGGACGATCAGCGTCTCCTCCTCGCTGAGCCGCAGCGCGTCCAGGGTGCGCCAGGCCGTCTCGGCCGCCACCGGCAGGGCCGCCCCCTCCTCCCAGGCCAGGGACAGCGGTTTGACAACGAGTTCGGCGGCCGACGCCAGGGCCTGCTCGGCATAGGCGCCGGTGACCGTGCGGCCGAGGACCGCGTCCCCGGCCCGCACCTCCGTCACCCCCTCGCCGACCGCCTCGACGAGACCGGACGCCTCCAGTCCGGGCACGTGCGGGAGGTCGAGGGGGAAGAGTTCGGCGAGGGCGCCGCTGCGGAGCTTGTGGTCGATCGGGTTGACCCCGGCGCAGCGGACGGCGACCCGGACCTGCCCCGGCCCGGGGGCGGGCAGGTCGGTGTCGACGAGCCGGAGCACGTCGGCGGGGCCGTAGGCATCGAAGGTGACGGCCTTGATCATGGTCATGGAATCACCATCATCGAAAACGGGGCGTTTCCGTGCCAGGCTGGCCGCGATGTCCCCGAATCCGGGCTTACGCGCGTTCTTCGGCGAGGTGTTTGACGCCTTCGAGGGTGGCCCGTATGCCGGTGCGCAGGTCGCCCAGGCGGGCCTGGATGATCTCCTCCTCCCGCTCCGGCTCACGGTCGATCGCCAGGTTGAGCCCGGAACGGGCGGGGCCGATGCGCCCGGAGTGGCTCAGCACGGTGCCGCCGTCGGCCGCCCGGAGCTCGAACGTCCAGGTGGCGAGCGGACGGGCGGGGTCGGCGGGCTCCTCCCCGTACCGGCCCTCCGGGTCGATGACCTCCCAGGCGAAGCGCTGCTCCGGCTCCAGCACGGCCACCCGCGAGACGGTGCGCCACTCCAGGCCCGCGACGGGGTGGCGGTTGTAGCCGGCGAACCGGGCGCCCGGCACCGGCCCGGTGGCGCCGTCCAGCCACTCGGTGCGCTGGAGTTCGGGGCTGAGCTCGGCGGGCAGGGCGATGTCGGTCACCAGCCGCCAGACGTCGGCGGGTGCCGCCTTGATGTGGATCTCTTCGTGGACACTCGGGCCGTCCGCGTACCGCATGGGGTCTCCTGCCTCCTGAGCATGACGCTTCGTCAGGATCAGTGTGCCTCCGACGGCCGTTCGGGGCTGTGGCGGGCGTCACCGCGGAAGAAGTCGACGAGGAGCATGTCGCGCAGGCCCGTACGGGCCTGCGGGGCGGGCCGCAGCGGGGAGACGCCGTGCAGGACGCGCCGGTCGTCCAGGACGATCGTCTCCAGGGGCGCGGTCAGCACCGTGCGGTGGAGGGGCCGGCGTCGCAGGTCGTACAGGCAGGACTCGGCGCCGCGCACGTTCTCGCGCCGGATCAGCACCTGGGCCACATAGCAGTGTCCGTCCCGGTGGATGCCCTCGGGGGTGGGGTGTCCCTCGGCCCCGGCGGTGGCCGTGATGCGGATCTGGTGGACGCCGCAGGTGTCGATGCCGGTGCGGGGGCCGGGCAGGCGGTCCCAGAGGGTGCGGACGACCGTGTGCAGGGCCGGGCCGTCCGCGACGGCGTCGTGCAGGGGGGCGAACATGCGGTCCACCCCGCCGTTCACGCTGTTCACGGAGCGTTCCTGGAAGAAGGCGGCGTGCGGCAGCCGCTCCAGGCGGTCGCCGAGGATGCGGAACCTGCCGTAGCGGCGGAAGCGGTAGGGGGCGGTGGCCGCGCCCGGGTGGGGGCCCGCGGTCAGGTGGGGGTCCGCGGGCAGGTCGTTCCAGGACTCGGTGAACCGGGTCACCGAACCCCGGGGTATCCCCGCGAGCGCCGAGGTGAGCAGGACGGGGGTGTGGTGCACGAAGGGGGGCGAGGGCCGGGAGGCGCACGCGGGGGTTCCGGGAGCGCTGAGGGGGGTCGCGGTCATGGTGTCCTTGCTTCCGTACAGACCTGGTGGGGAGAGCACCACCGGAGTGCACGACGAGCCGCTCCGCGCATGACGCATTCCCCCGTTCGAGCGTGCTGCGTGGCACCACCGTACCGGGCGGCCCGCGTTCGTCCAGGCGGGCCGCAACGCGTCGGGACCGCCGGTGAGTTCATGTGCTGTACACCGTCATCGGGGATCCTCGGGGGGTGAGTGCCGTCTTCGTCGTCTCGGTGCACGACGTCGCCCCCTGGAGCTTCACGGCCGGCCGCCGGTGGCTGGACGACCTGGACGCCCGGGGGGTGCCGGCGACGCTGCTGCTCGTGCCGGGCCCCTGGCGCGGCCCGCGGTTGCCGCAGGATGCGGCCCTGGTGCGGTGGCTGCACGACGCCCGCGGGCGCGGGCACGAGCTCGCGTTGCACGGCTACGCCCACCGGGCCGTGCCCGGCGGCCCCTTGCCGCGCCGGTGGGTGAACGCCGTGGTGGCGCGGGGGTGTGCCGAGTTCTGCGCGCTGGACGAACGGGCGGCGCACGACCGGCTGACGAGCGGGCTGGCCGCCCTGGCCTCGGTGGGCATCGTCCCGGAGGGCTTCACCCCGCCGGGGTGGCTCGCCTCGCCGGGGAGCGTGGCGGCGCTGCGCGGGCTGGGCCTGGAGTACACGACGAGCCACCTGGCGGTGCACGACCTGCGCACCGGCCACCGTCACCGCATGCCCGCGCTCTCCCACCGCCCGGGGGGCCTGGGCGAAGGGGCGGGCGCCCGGCTGATGCCGGCCGCGGCCCGCCGCTGGTCGGCGCGGGGCAAGTCGTTCCGTATCGCGCTGCACCCGGCGGACCTGGACCGTCCCGGGCTGCGGGAACGCGCCCTGGAGGCCGTCGACCTGGCCCTGGCGGCGGGGGCGCGTCCGTGCACGTACGCCGCGCTGGTCCGCGCGGCCCGGCGGGCCGCGGCGTGAGGATCGTGCAGCTGGCGGGCTTCTACGGGCCGGCCTCCGGCGGACTGCGCACCACGGTGGACGCCCTCGGCCGCGGCTATGCGGCCGCCGGGCACGAACGGGTGCTGATCGTGCCCGGCCGCCGGTACGGACGGCAGCACACCGCTGCCGACGGACTGCGGCTGACCGTACCCGGGGTTCCGGTGGGCGGCGGCTACCGACTGGTGCTCGCGCCGCCGGTGTTGCGCGGGCTGCGGGTGCTGCTGGGGCGGCTGGGACCGGACGTGGTGGAGGTGTCGGACAAGCTGACGTTCGTCGACGCCGCCCGTTGGGCCCGGGCGCGGGGTGTGCGCACGGTTCTGCTCTCGCACGAGCGGCTCGATGCGATCCTGGCGCCCCGGGTGCCGGCGGTGCTGCCGCTGGGCCGCGCGGCCGACGCGTGGAACCGCCGGCTGGCGGGGAGGTTCGACGCCGTGGTGGCGGCGTCGGTCTTTTCGTGTGCCGAGTTCGCACGGGTGGGAGCGCCGGCACTGCACCGGGTGCCGCTCGGCGTCGACCTGGAGGTCTTCCACCCGTCGGCGGGCGGAGGGGCGGGCGTGGCGGTGTACGGGGGCCGGCGCCCGGCGACGGGCGGAGGGGGCACGGGGCCGGCGGCGGCCAGAGAGGGCGCAGGCCCGGCGGCGGACGAGGGACGGGCGGCGGCCGGAGAAGGTGCAGGCCCGGCGGTGCACGAGGGACGGGCGGCGGCCGGAGAAGGTGCAGGCCCGGCGGCGGACGAAGGACGGGCGGCGGCCGGAGAAGGTGTGCAACCAGCGGCGCACAAGGGACGGGCGGCGCCGGCCGGAGAGGGTGCAGGCCCGGCGGCGGACGAAGGACGGGCGGCGGCCGGAGAAGGCGCAGGCCCGGCGGCGCACCGGGGGCGCCGCCCGGCAACGGCCGGCGAGGACGCGGAGGTCCGGCTGGTGTGCGTCGGGCGGCTGTCGGTGGAGAAGTGTCCGCAGGTGCCGGTGGAGACGCTGCGTGTCCTGCGGCGGTGGGGCGTGGCTGCGCGTCTGGACATGCTGGGCGACGGCCCGGAACGTTCGCGTCTGATACGGCGTGCCGCCGGGCTGCCCGTGTGTTTCCACGGTCACGTGGCCGATCGCCGGACCGTGGCCGCGATGACGGCGGCGGCGGACGTGGCGCTGGCTCCTTGTCCGGTCGAGGCGTTCGGCCTGTCGGTGCTGGAGGCGCTCGCCTGTGGGACGCCGGTCGTGACGGCGGATCGCGGGGCGGCGCCCGAGCTGTTGGCGCCGGGGGCGGGGCTGGCGGTGCCCGCGTCGGCGGAGGCGATGGCGGTCGCGGTGGTGAGCCTGCTGGCGCTGCCGTGGGAGCGCCGGCGGGCCGCGGCGCGGGCGAGGGCGGAGGAGTTCCCGTGGTGGAGGACGGTGGCCGGCCTGCTGGCGGTCCATGCGGGAACGGGTTGACGTGACGCCGTCTCACGGCGGCCGGCCGGCCCGTACATGCCGGGACCGGCCCGGTGCCCCGCTGGGCGGGGTGCCGGGCCGGTCCTGGAGGGGGTGCCTGCCGGCCGGATCAGGCGGCCGGGGTGACGGCTGCCGGGTCGGCCTTGCGGCCGGCCGGCGCCTCCTTCGGTGTGAGCAGCCGCTCGGCCAGCTCGCCGAAGACCAGGCCGAAGCCCGTCCACAGCACCAGCTCGACGGCCAGCGATGCCAGGCGGAACTGCCACAGGAGCGTGGCCGGGAAGCCTTCCGGCACATTGTCGCCGGCGGGCAGGAAGGCGTAGGCGAGTCCGATCGCCACCACCAGCGCGGCGCCCGCCGCGACCGTTGCGTGCCAGTTGCCCAGGCGCGGGGCGAGCCGCCGGCCGAGGATGACGGCGCCGACGGCGAGCAGCACGCTGAGGGCGATCATCAGGAAGAACAGGGCGGTGCGCTGGTCCAGCGTGTCCGGGTCACCCACCGCGGGCGGGTTCGCCGGGTACTTGAGGAACGGCACCAGGAAGACGGCCACGAACGCGCCGAGCGCGACCAGGGCTGCCGTTGCCCGGGGGCCGAAGCGGCCGATGCGGCCCAGGGCCACGCAGAAGGCCAGTGCGGCGATGCCGCCCAGGGCGACGCCGTAGACGAGGATGCCGGTGGCGAGGCCGCCGGTGGCCTGCATGGTCCGGCTGACCAGCTCCACGCCGCCGTCGCCGTGGTCGTGGCTGTGCGCCTCCTCGAAGGCGATGGCGGCGTCCACGTGGGGCTCGCCGAGCAGGTAGGCGGTGACCAGGGCGAGGGCGCCGGTGATCAGACCGGCCAGCATGCCCCGTACGAGCAGGGCTCTCACCGATACCGGGTTCACGAGGTTCACGAGCTCGATTCCTCCGGCTGTCAGTGGCAGGGGAAGCCGAGCAGGTGGCGGCCGTCGTGGACCCACTCGTGCACGTCCTCGCCGGCGATGAGCGAGGTGGCGCCCTGCTCGGCCCCCACGAAGTAGAGCAGGACGAGCATCAGGATGCCCACGAAGGCCGCCCAGGGGGCGATCTCCTTCAACGAGAGGGGAGCGACCTCGGGTATGGCGGTGGTGCTCGGGGCAGGGGCGGCGGACTGAGCCATGGTGGTACCTCCAGGGGAACAACGCGTCCCGGTCGTTGGTGCGGACGACGGTGCCGGGTCTGACTTCCTGCCGCCGCCCGTGGTGACCGGGTGACCGTCAGGTACACAGTGGCGCGACCGTGCCGGATTCGCACCGGCTTCCGAACGCACCGTCGTCATGTACACGCGACCGTACCGCCTGGCAGGTCAGGGCGCCATGGGCGTAGGGATGCGCACCCCCGGCGCACGCCCGCGCCCGTACCCGTGGTGTGCTGGGCCCTTCGGCGCGAGCGCCGTCCCCGGGGGAAGGAGAAGGACCATGACCGTGCGTGTGCTGATGATCTCGCCCGCGGCCGGCCCCGCCCTGCGGGCGGCGCGTTTCGACGACGACGCGCCGCTGGACGAGGCGGGGCTGCGCCGGGCCCGCGAGGCGGCCGGTGCGCTGCCGCGCGGCACGCGCGCGTACACCGCTCCGGCCAGGGGGTGCCGGGAGACGGCGACGGCCCTGGGCCTGGAAGCGGCCTGCGAGCCGGCCCTGCGGGACCTGGAGGTGGGCCGGTGGCGGGGCCGTTCGCTGGAGGAGGTCGCGGCCGCCGAACCGCAGGCGGTGGCGGCCTGGCTGACGGACCCCGGGGCGGCGCCGCACGGCGGTGAGCCGGTGACGGCCCTGATCGGCCGGGTGGGTGCGTGGCTGGACGGGCAGGCGGCCGCCACGGGGGGCCGGGTGCCGGTGGTGGCGGCCCCGGCGGTGATCCGGGCGGCGACGGTGCACGCGCTGCGGCTGCCGCCGGAGGTGTTCTGGCGCCTGGACGTCGCCCCGCTGACCCTGACCGAACTCACCGCCCGCGCGGGCCGCTGGAACCTCCGCTGCGGCCGCCCCCTGCAACCGCCCGCCCCGGCACCGGAACTGCACTGACCCGCCGAAGAGAAGAGCAACGGTGGGCCAGGGCACCGGCCAGGACCTGCCGACAGGCCGGGGTCAGGGGCGGACGTAGGGCCGGGTCATGATCTCCATGTTGTGACCGTCCGGATCGTCGAAGTACGCGCCGCGACCACCGAACAGGCGGTTGATGTGACCGGGATCGGTGTGGCCGGGGTCGGCGTAGTAGGTGACCCCGAGCGCCTCCAGACGGGCGATCATGTCGTCGAACTGCGCGTCCGGCACGAGGAACGCGTAGTGCTGCGACTGGATCGGCTCTTCGCGCTTCTCGTAGTAGTCGAGCGTCACGCCGTTGCCGAGGTCGACGGGCAGGAACGGCCCGAAGGGAGCGCCGACCTCCAGTCCCAGCACCACGGCCAGGAACTCGGCCGACAGCTGCCGGTCCCTGGCGTAGACGGCGGTGTGGTTCAACTGGACGGGGATTTCCGGCAGCTTGGATTCGTTCAGCATGGGGTGGTGTGTCTCCGGGTCTTGGATCCGCTGGGACGGGCGCCGCATACGGGCGCCGGGCAGGAAGACTCGAAGAGGGGGCGGGGCTCTTGCCCGCCTCGCGCTCACGCCGAGGCCGGGAGCCTCACTCGTGCATGGCCCATGGCCGACCCGGCAGTCACCCGGCAGACTTTAGCGATCATCGCGTGCCGAGGCAACGCCGTTCGCCGGTTGCGCTCGGGAAAGGGCCCGCGCGGATCGCGCGGGCCGCATTCGTCTTTCGGCGAGTGGACTTCAGGTTCCCCGGCGGTCGGATGCGCGGCGGATGGGCGTCACGCAGCCCACCATCCATCGGACTGAGCGTCGGATCTGAACAGGAAGTTAAAATCGCTGTCGTCCAGGACATTGAATGCGATCGAGGTCCACTCATTCGCTTTGGCGGTTGTGTACTGCCCCTGACAGAAAGGGCTCTCGTTTTTCGGATAGAAGCAGACCTTGACGTCTCGGGTGGTCTTGGGCTTGATGTTTATGTTTCCGCAGTTGCTCGTGGTCGTACCCATCCCCGTGCCGTACGCGCCGCTTTCCTTGTAGTAGGTGTGCGCATGGTCGAAGCAGCTCTTGAGCTGCTCCGGCCTCTGCGCACTTGCGTCGTCGGCGCCGGCGACGGAGGCACTCCCCATCAGACTTCCGGCCGCCAATGCCAGTCCGCTCATCACCGAGAGGAACCTGTGGTTCTTCAACACCTTGTCTCCGTTCTTCCGTGATGTCTTCGAGCTGTGGTGCCGCTTCTTCCGCCCCCGCGGCCAGAGCGCTCGCCGGCAGGCCTGACCGGATCGAGGCAGTCGTGCGCCGGCCGACCGGGACGGCGCCGACGGGTCGCTGCGGGGCGTCGGGGCAGGTCTCCCCGCCGCCTGCCGCGACCATCCGACCGCCCGCCACTCCCGTGGCCGCAGGAGCCTTCGTTGCCCGATCCTGGTCTGTCCTTCGACGGCTTTCCAGGGTTAGACTTTTTCGGGTAATTCCAGACCTGAGAAAAGTCCGGCCGCCGAAGGAAGGGCGCCAGATCGATGGATGCCGAGGCCCTGCGTCAGCTCCTGATATCCCGGCGAGAGATGATCAAGCCGGAGAGTCTGGGGTTCGGGCGGAGAGATCCAAGAGGCAGGAAGGCACCCGGGCTTTCCCAGGATCATATGGATCAACTTCTCATGCGATCCGCCGGGACGTACGGGAAACTGGAGCGCGGAGTCCTGGAGAACCCGTCGCACGCATACCTCAGAGGCGTCTCGGAAATTCTCGGGCTGACCGCACGGGAATGGCTGGCCTTCTACGCATTCGCACGGGGCGGGCAGCCGCCCGAGGCGCCCGTGGGGCTCCGTTCAGCGTCCGTGGCGGGCGACTGGCGGCAACTCCTCGCCGCCTTGCCGCTCATGGCATGCATCACAGACTCGGCATACAACGTCCTGGCCTACAACGCGGCGTTCTCCGAACTGTTCCCGCGGAAGCAGGTACCGCACAACACCCCGTACTGGATGCTGTTCAACGACGAGGCCAGGAGCGACGTACTCATCGACTGGGAAGACCGGTGGGCGCCGTTCCTGGTCGGAGGTCTGCGCATGGCCCTGGCCCTGCACGAGGGGGATCGCACACTCGCCTCCATGGGGGAACGCTGCCAAGCGGACCCGGTCCTCGGCAGAATGTACGGGAAGGGCATCAACTGCTACGCGTCCCCCAAGACAGCGGGAATGCCCATCCGGCACCCTGCGCGCGGCACAGGCACGGTTACCGCCCTTGTCAGCGAACTGCAATACGCTCCACGCATACGCCTTCACGTGTGGCTCTTCCATCCGGCAGGCCGTTCCGGGCCGGGGACCACGCCCCTCGGGTCGGTGGGCGACCGCGACCCCGCAGGTTTCTTCCCGCACCCTTGAGGGAGTTGGTCGCCGGGCAGGGGCGCCGTGCTGAGCGCGGCCGGCTCCGGTACAGGTGCGGGGCAAGAACGCGCCGCGGCCCCGCGGGGGCTGCCGGCGTGGCCGCGGCGCGCGGTGCCTACAGCTCCAACAGGGGCTCCAGAGAGCGCAGCTGCTGACGGATCTCGTCCAGGGGCGGGGTCCGGTCGCGCTCCAGGACGAGGTAGATGAAGATGCCGCCCTCGCGCAGCCGGGGCAGCGGCCGGATCATGTGCAATTCACCCTCCAGCGTGATCAGGATGTCTTCCACACTGTCCGGGGTATAGCCGAGAAGCTCCAGCGTGTACAGCTTGGCACGCATGACATCGCTGTCCCCGTAGGCGACTTTGTCCATGTCCAGCCCACTGCCGCGGTCCAACGCGCCCAGGACCCTGCGCTGCTGGAAATCGACTATCGCGACACCGGTGGCCCCGCCGATCGCCAACGCCCTCTCCAGGACATTCCCCACGATGTCCATCCGTGCACGACCTCCTTCCAGCAGGAACCCGGGAGGGCGCAGTGACGCCCAGGCTTCCAGCCTGCTCAGAGCATGCACGTTAGCGGAGATGACGCACATCACGCACCGTCCGGAGCCTCACTGCGCGTCGGCCCGCAGGACCTGCGTCCGGACACGATGCAGCGCAGCCCGCTTCGGGCGAGGAGCGGCTGAAAGCGACCCGGCGCCGGGCATACCCATGCACAATGAAGCCTCTTTGCCATCAGTCAACTGCCAGCGCACACAGAGGTCGTGGAAGCATGGGTTCGCACGAGACATACGAGAAGCTGATCGCTCTGCTCGATGAGCACGGTGCCGGGTACCGGACGATCGAGCACGAGCCCGAGGGCGGCACGGAGGCGGTGAGCCGGCTGCGGGGGCACGAGCTTCACCAAGCGGCCAAGTGCATCGTCGTGATGGTGAAGCTGGGCAAGAAGGTGACACGCTACGTGCTCGCCGTCGTTCCCGGTGACAAGCGAGTGGACCTGGCCGCGATCAAGGCCCTGCTCGGCGGAACCTACGTGGGGTTCGCCGCACAGGACGTCGCCGAACGGCTCTCGGGCTGTGCCAGCGGCACGATTCTGCCGTTCTCCTTCGACCAGCAGTTGGAACTCGTCGTCGACCCGGCACTGCTGGCGAACCCGGAGTTCTTCTTCAACGCAGCCCGTCTCGACCGGTCGCTCGCCCTGGCCACGCACGACTTCATCAAGATCGCCGAACCGCGCGTCGAGGCCATCGCGCTCGCCTGACCCACCCGGTGGCCGGTGCGAGGTTCACTGAGTGGTGGGGGTGAGCGCGACGCCACGCCGAGGCCGACGAGCACCGTCCGATCACCCTGTTCAGAAGGATCTGGCTGCGCAGCATCTTGGCGCGCAGCCGGTCGTTCGAGAAGAACGGCGCCGCCATGGCGAACCAGGCCAGGTGGGCCAGCGACATGAACAAGCCGTAGCCGATCTGGCGCCACAGCGCCGTGTCCTGATGGATGACCTGGGTGCCGGGCTTCGGGCGCGAAGGCTCACAGGGCCTTCACGGGCGGCCGGGAACGCTCCGGTCGACTGGTACGTCCCAGCCAGTGTGGCCCGAATGCGCACGGCGTCGCACGCCGTCCGCAGGGGGAGGGGGCGTACGGCATGGACGGCATGGACACCGCACCGCACAGGCCGCTGCTGGCCGGGCGGTACAGGCTGCTGGAACAGCTCGGGCAGGGAGGCATGGGCGTCGTCTGGCTCGCCCTGGACGAGGTCCTCGACCGCGAGGTCGCGGCCAAGGAGGTCCGGGCGCCGGAGCACATGAACGACGAGGACGTCCGGGTCCTGTACGCCCGCCTCAAGCAGGAGGCCCGGGCGGCCGCGCGCGTGACGCACCCGAACGTCATCACCGTGCACGACGTCGTCGAACAACAGGGCCGCCCCTGGATCGTGATGGAGCTGGTCCGCGGCCAGTCGCTCGACAAGGTGCTGCGGCAGGAGGGCGTGCTGCAGGTCAAGGAGGCCGCCAGGATCGGCGGCATGGTCCTGCAGGCACTGCGCGCCGCGCACGCCGTCGGGGTGCTGCACCGCGACGTCAAACCCGCCAACGTCCTCATACAGGACGGCGGCCGCGTCGTCCTCACGGACTTCGGCATCGCCGTCATCGAGGGGGCGGGCACCCTCACCCGGACCGGTGACCTGGTCGGATCTGCCGAATACCTCGCACCGGAACGGGCGATGGGCCGCCGCCCCGGCATCCCCTCGGACCTCTGGTCGCTGGGCACCCTGCTCTACGTGGCCGTCGAAGGCGTCTCGCCCTTCCGGCGCGGGGACGCACTCAGCACCCTGCGGGCCGTCGTCGACGACGATCCCGCCCCGGTCCGGCGTGCCGGGCTGCTGACCCCGCTGCTGGAGGGGCTGCTGCGCAAGGACCCGGAGGCCCGCATGGGTTCGGCCGAGGCCGAGCAGCTGCTGGAGGCGATCGCGAGCGGCCGGCTCACGGAGGAGCCCACCGGCTACGTCCGCACCACCGTCGACGAGCAGCTGCGGAACCCGGGCGCGACACCCGCCCCCGTGACGGTGCCGGACACGCCGACGCCCGAGTCGAGCCCGCCGACCCCCGTGTCGTCGCCCTCGCCGTTCTTCTCGTCCACGCCACCGCCCCCGTCTCCGTCCCCCTCCCTCTCCACGTCCCTGTTCGCTCCCTTCCAGCCGGGTTCCGGGCCCGATGGGGAGCCGCTGCCGGCCGGCGTGCCGGTGGGCCTGCAGCAGGGCGGCCTGGCGACACCCATCGTCGGGCCGGGCACGGGGACTCCGTCGCCGGTGGGGCATCCGCTGCGCCCGGTGCCGGGCCCCGGCCCGGACCGGGGTCCGGGTCCTCGGCGGGCGGCCTGGGTCGTGGCGGCCGTGGTGGCCCTGCTCCTGCTCGTGGGAGGGGTGGCCGTCCTGGTCGCACTGCGCAACACCGAGGGTTCCGGGTCACCGGGCGGCGACCCCACGGAGACCGCGGGCCCCCAGCGGACGGGCGACGCCACGGCCCCCGCGACCGGCGGCCCCACCGCGGGTCCGACGGGCAACGCGACGGCTCCCGCCCCGCCCCCGCCGGACTCGGAGGAGAAGAGCCCGACTCCGACCTCCACCTGCAACGGCGGCTGGGTGTACTCCTGCTAGCACCAGCGAACGGAAAGCGTCGGAACCGAGACAACCGGCTATCGGGGGGTGTGCGCTGTGAAGCGCGAACGGATGCGTATCGTCTCGCTGCTGGCCGTCTCCGCCCTGCTCGGCGGGACGGCGGTGTCGGGCTGCTCCAGCGGAACGAACAAGGTGGCCAAGAAGATCGTCCTGGAGGCCGCGGGAGTGATCGCTCCCGGTGCGTTCATACCGGCGCCCGACGCCGACCTCAAGGGCGTCAAGGCCGTCCCGGTCAGCGGAGGCAAGGGCGGCAACGGGCCCCTGGGCGGCATCCGGGGCCGGACGCGCTGCGACAAGGCCAAGCTGGTCGCCGAGCTCACCCGCGACCGGGTGAAGGGGACGGCGTGGGCGAAGATCCGTAAGATCCCCTTCGAAAAGATCGCGGAGTTCGTGCAGGGCCTGAGCGAGGGCTTCGTGCTCCAGGACACCCTGGTCCGGAACCACAACTACAAAGGCGACGGCGTGACCGAGTCCTACCTGTCCGTCGTGCAGGCGGGCACCGCGCTGCTCTTCGACGACTTCCGCAACCCCGTCGTCAAGTGCAACTGCGGCAATCCCCTGCTGCAGCCGGAGAGGAACATCGACCGCCAGGCGTCCACCTACACCGGTGACCACTGGGAGGCGTTCCAGAACTCGCAGGTCACGGTCGTCGCGCCGCAGCCCCTGGAGGAGGGTCCGCTCAAGGCCCTGCCGCTCGTCGACCCCTTCCAGCCCGGCACGGGGTTCGACCGCCCGGTGGGCGGCGACGGCTCGAACGACAGCCCGACCCGTCCCGTGCCGACACCGACGCTGCCGGCCCCGACCCGGTCCGGCTCGACAGGTTCCCCGGGCACGCCGGCGCCGTCCGGGACGAAGTCCGGAACGCCGTCCGGCTCCGCTCCCCCGCCGCCCACCCCGACCGGCCCGACGACGGGGGGCAGCGTCACGTCCCGCCCGCCGACCGGCGTGCCGTCCACCCCGTCCCGCACCACGCCGCCGCCGAGGACGGGCGCGCCCACGCTCACGCACAAGCCGCAACCCACACCGACTCGTCCGGCACCGGCGACGAAGCAGCCGACCGGTCCCACGGCCCCCGTGGCCCCGCCCCGGACGGCCTCGGCGCCGGCCCCCGTCCATACGACGGCGGCCGCCTCCCGTCCCCCGAAGACGGCTGCCCCACCACCCGAACGCAGCCTGGCCCCGCCCCCGAAGACGGCCGCCCCGCCGGTGGAACGCACCGTGGCCCCGCCCCCGAAGACCGCCGCACCGCCGGTGGAACGCACCGTGGCCCCGCCCCCGAAGACCGCCGCACCGCCGGCTGCTACGGCGCCGGCGGCATCCGGTCGGACCGCCGGGTCGTAACCGCTGCCGAACGGTGTCACGATGCCAGGACGGGGCCTCGGCCCTCGTCCTGGCGAGCGTTCGCGTTACTCGCCGGAACCCCAGTCGTTCTTGTCCGTGTATGTCTCAGGGTGGAGCGGAGGGCGGGGGCGGTGACGCGATCTACTGATGCCTACTACCGGCAGCATGTCATGCCGTACTACCGGGCGTTCGGATCACGCTTCGGGTATACGGCGCTGCTCGGCCGGACACGCCACTTCGGCTGGTACGAACCCGGGGACTCCCCCTGGAGGTTCACGGCGGCCATGCGGCGCATGGAGGTCGTCGCGGCACGCAAGCTGGCCCTGCCGCCCGCGTCCTCGGTGCTCGATGCCGGGTGCGGGGTCGGTGACACGGCGCGCACGGTCGCGCGGGTGAGCGGGGCCTACGTCACCGGGATCGACGGGATCGAGCCGGACGTCGCCATCGCGCGGCAGCGGTCGGCCCGTGCGGGCGAGCCGGGCCGGCGGACGCGTTTCCTCCGGGCCAACTACCACGCCCTCCCGTTCGCCGACGCCAGCTTCGACGGCGTCTACACCATGGAGTCCTTCGTCCACTCCCCCAACCCCCCGCAGGGGCTCGCCGAGTTCTTCCGCGTCCTGCGTCCCGGCGGGAAGCTGGTGATGTTCGAGTATTCGAGCACCCCGCGGGCCGAGCTGTCGCCGCGGGCGCGCAGCGCGCTGGTCCGCGTCTGTGAGCTCTCCGGCATGCCGGGGATGCTCACGATGACCCACGGGGAGCTGGAGCGGCTCCTCCGGCAGACCGGATTCGTCGTCGAGCCGACGTACGACGCCACGGAGAAGACCCTGCCCATGCTGTGGTCCTTCTCGGCGCTGGGCAGGCTTCCCTACACGCTCGCGTGCGGCGTGGGCCGCGGCGACAGCCTGGTCAACGCGATGTCGGCGGTGGAGATGTACCGGCACCAGGACACGTGGCGGTACACCATCTGCACCGCCACCAAGCCGTGATCCTTTGCCGTCGCCCGGGCGGCCGCTACGTGGTGAGCGTCGCCGCCCGGGCCCGGTCGAAGTGCCGCGTCGTCACCTCGTACGTGGGGCTGGCGTACAGCCCTTGGGCCCGTTTGGCCGGGTCCGGGTGCGGGTTGCGGTAGAGCTGCTCCGCCAGGTCGCGCAGCTCCAGCATGGCCGGGATCGCGCCCTGCAACGCCGTCGGTTCCCCGGTGAAGGCCCGCTCCAGCACGCACAACAGCCACGCGTACGCCTCGTTGAACCGGTCGGCGGCCAGGCGCACCCCGCTGCCGGGCGGATAGTCGGCGGCCTTCGCGGCCGGGTCGATGGGGTAGGCGTCGCTCCAGCGGACGTCGACGGCCGGGCCCGTCGGCCCGGAGGCCGGGGTGTCGTGCGGGCCGTAGCTGCGCTGCCGCCGGATCTCGTCGAAACGGAAGTAGTGCGCGGGCTCGCGGGCCTCGCCGAACAGCGCGTCGTCGGAGTCGAAGACCGTGCCGCTGACGCCCTCGCCCTCCTCGGTGATCACACGCAGGGCCAGGAGCGCGGAGTCGAGGTCCGTGACGGTGAGGACCTCGCCGCCCGAGTTGTAGAAGTCCCGCGGCCCCACCTGCAGGGCGGGGTCGCCGCAGAACAGCTCGCGCTCGCCCAGTTCGTCCGCGAGGCGCAGCAGCCCCTCGCGGATGGTGTTGTAGAACTGTCCGATCGACGTCCAGCCGCCGTCGTCGGCCACGGAGGGGTGCCCGGGCGGCTCGGCCACGTAGTCGGGGCGCTCGATGTACAGGAACGTGTCCAGCGCCTCCGGACCGAAGTGACGCAGGGCGACGGGGACCTTCTCCTTGCTGAAGGGCAGCACGGCCGGATAGCCGGTGACGAACCGGGGGTCCGCCACGCAGGGCGTGCCGCCGACGGCGTTGAGGAGGTTGGCCACGAGCGTCATGTGCAGCATCTCTTCCAGCACCACGCCCCGGATGGCGTAGAAGGCGTGCCGGTTGGTGCCGGGCCGCAGCGTGTACATCGCCGTCAGGTAGGGCGGGATGGTGAGGTGTTCGAGGGCCAGTGCGGCCTGCAGGAAGAGGTGCAGGTCGGCGCGGTCGCGCGGTACCCGGAACGGTGGCTCCCGGAGCACGGTGGGCTCGGTCATGACTGTCCTTCCTGCTGCGGGATCGCGACGGCCGTCCGCGGCGCGGGGGCGGACCGGAGGGTGTAGGGCCGGTGCAGCTCCGTCAGGTCGCGGTGGATCTGCTCACAGCTGCGCAGGGCCATGGCCGCCATCGTGAGCGAGGGGTTGGCGGTGCCCATCGAGGGCATGCTGCCGCAGCCGACGGCGTAGAGCGTGGGGTGGTCCCAGGTGCGCTGCCACTGGTCGACCACGGAGGTGGCGGGGTCGTCGCCCATGACGTGCGTCCCCGCGCCGTGGCCCGCGCCCTGGAAGACGAAGTCGCGGTCCTCGAAGCGGAACCAGCCGGCCGAGAAGGGGCCGGGGGCGTAGCTGGTGTGGTCCTCGGCGCCGATCAGCCGGAAGATCTGGTCGGAGACGTCCTTGGCGGTGGCGATGCCGCGCTTGACCCGGTCGGAGAGGTCGTAGGTGATGACGGGCCGGAGGTTGCCGAGCCGGTCGCGGTGGGCGGGGTCGAGGGTGACGCGGTTGCGGCTCTCGGCGTCCTGCTCCACGGCGAACTGCAGGGTGAACTGGCGGCCGACGGTGCGGCCCAGCTCCTCGCGCAGCCGCGGCCCGAACAGGCCCTTGCCGCGCGGCTGTGCCGAGCCGCCCCCCATGCCCAGCAGCCGGGCGACGTCGCTGCCGGGGGATCCGGCCGACCAGGTCCAGCCCCAGTTGGCGATCTCGATGCGGAAGGGGGCGCGGTCCCGTCGGGCGGGTCCGGTGCGGAAGTTCTCCAGGCCGGAGGTGGAGCCGGGGCCGCGGAAGGGGCCCACCGGGTGGTCGAACAGGCCCCAGGTGAGCAGCGTGGGGTGGTCCATGAGGTTGCGGCCCACCTGGTCGCTGCTGTTGGCGAGGCCCGAGGCGAGCAGCAGCCGGGCGTTCTCGATCGAGTGGGCGGCGAGGACGACGATGTCCGCCTCGGCGGTGCGGGTGGTGTGCACGGGGGCGGCGGGGTCGTCGTACTGCTGGTACTCGACGCCGTAGACGTGGCCGTTGCCGTTGGCCAGGACCCGGCTGACGACGGCGTGCGTGACGAGCGTGACGCGCCGGCTCCAGGTGGTCTGGGTCTTGAGGGGGTTGTACTTCGCCTGGACGGGACAGATGGGCACGCAGGAGGAGTTGCCGACGCAGCGCTCGCCGTAGTTGGGCAGCCCGGCCGCACCGTCGGGGCGGTGGCCGCGGCCCTCGTCGTACTGCTCGTTGGGCGTGCTGTTGCGGGCGGCCGGGGTGGTGACCACGCGCAGGAAGGTCTCCTCGGCACCGGGAGCCTCCCGGACCGGCTTCCCGTCGAGGCGGGCGGCGAGCACCCGGTCGAGGTAGGTGGGGGGCACCGGGTGCATCGGGTAGACGTAGCCGGGCGGGTAGGGCGTGCCGGCGGCCTCTTCCTGCTCCGCGGCGTCCCCGGCGGCGCCCATCATGCGCTCGGCGGTGCGGTAGTGGCTCTCCAGGTCGGCGTAGCCGATGGGCCAGTCACGGCCGTAGCCGTAGGCGCTGCGGACCGTGAAGTCCTCGGGCTGCATGCGGGGCACGAGGCCCATCCAGTGCAGGGCGCTGCCGCCGGTGGTGCGCAGGTAGTCGCTGCTGTAGGGGAGGGCGCCGTTCTGGACGAAGTAGCCGTTCGCCCGGAAGCCGCCCTCGGGCAGGCCCTGGACGTCGATGACGTCCGGGGAGGGGGCGGCGGCGTTGGGCCGGTAGGGTGCGTTGGGCACCTTGGCGAGGGCCGCGTAGTAGGTGTTCATCGCGTCGAGGGTGCCCGGCCAGGTGTCCAGGGTGCGGGTGCCGGCTTCCAGGACGAGGACGCGCCAGCCCTGGTCGCCCAGTTGCTTGGCGACCAGGGAGCCGGCGAGTCCGGCGCCGGCGACGATCACGTCGTAGCGGTCCGTCGTGGGCTGCGGTGCGGTGCTCATGCGGCGTCCTCCGTCTGCCGGAGGGCGTCGGGGGCCGGTGCGCCGGCCGGCGGTTCGGACCAGCTGCCGTGGCCCGGGGCCTTGGCGCCCGGCGGGTGGGCGTCGAACGTCCGCCAGGCCAGGCCCTCGGTCCAGGACTCGGGCGAGACGACGAACGCGACGTTGGCCCGTTCCCGGCCGAGGGCCGCGTGGACGGAGCGGGACAGCTGCGGCCAGACGCCGAGGTACCACAGGTGGGTGATGGCGCGGGCGATGTCGCGCGAGGTCTCGTCGACGAGGCCGTCGGGGTCGCCCCCGGCGGCGTTCAGGTCGTCGATGAAGCGGCCCACGGCTTCCCTGCCCACCTGTTCGACGGTGGTGTCGTGGTAGAGGCGGACCATGCCGGTGCCGCGCAGCTCGAACTCGTCGAAACCGGTGAGGCGTACGGAGAGGTCGACGAACCCCGGGTACTCCGGCGGTACTTCGGTGCGCTCGGGCGGCGGTGCTGACTGCTCGGGATCCATCGGGGCTCCCCCATTCGTGAGACTGCCGCATTTCTACCGGAGAGTCCGCAATGGGAGAAGTGTTTTATGAACACCCGTCACCTGCAAGGATAGCGGTGTGGGGCACGGGTGTTCGCAGCAGGCGTTCGCCTAGCGTTGCACGAGGTCACTGGGGTCGGTGTTGGCGCCGCAGACGACCACGGCGACGGTCTCGCCCGCGGCGGGGACGCAGGCCCCGCCGCCCTCGGGGAGGAGGGCCGCGAGTGCGGTGGCACCGGCGTGCTCGACGGCCAGCCGGCGGTCGTCCCAGAGCAGATGGCGGGCGCGGACGATCGCGTCGTCGGGGACGAGCACGGACGTCACGCCGTCGTCCTGTGCGGCGGCCAGGGCCGCCCGCGACACGCGCCGGGCCCCGAGCGCGTCGGCCGCGACGGAGTCGACGTCCACGTCCACCACGCGCCCGCTCCGCAACGCGGCGTTGAGCGCACGGCAGTTCGCGGGCTCGACCGCGACGGTCCGCACGCCGTGGTGGCGGGCGGCCGTGGCCACTCCGGCGAAGAGCCCGCCGCCGCCGACCGCGACGACGACCGTGTCCAGGCCGGGCACGCGCTCGCGGATCTCGTCGACGAGGGTGCCGGCCCCGGCCGCGATCAGCGGGTGGTCGTAGGCGTGGCTGGCCAGCGCGCCGGTGGAGGCGGCGAACTCCTCGCAGGCGGCCAGGGCCTGGGCGTACTCGGTGCCGACCAGGCGCACGTCGGCGCCGTAGCCGCGCAGCTTGGCGACCTTGACGTGGGGGGCGTTCTCGGGCAGGAAGACGGTGGCGCGGACGCCCTCCTGACGCGCGGACCAGGCGCAGGCCAGCCCGGCGTTGCCGCCGGAGGCGATGGTCACCCCGGCCTCCGGCAGGGTGCCGGCCTCGCGGTGGGCGGCGAGGAAGTTGTAGGCGCCGCGGGCCTTGAACGAGCCGGTGTGCTGCATCTGTTCGAGCGCGAGCCAGACGCCGCTGCCGGCAGGGGTGACGGTGACGGGCCGGATGTGCCCGGCGACGCGGCCGGCGGCACGCTTGACGTCGTCGTAGGTGAGAAGGGACACGACAGGGCTCCTTCGGGGGGGCGGCCGGCGGACGGGCGGCCGGCACGCAAGATCGTTTACCGGTGTCCCCTACCCCTGCCGGAGGGTGTTCAGCCCGCGGGAGCGTTTTCGGCCTGCCGGGACCCGCCGGGACGGGGTCGACCCGCCACGGCGTGGTCCAGCAGCACCCGTGCCGCCTCCCGCGCGTGCCGCGCGGGTTCGGCGCTGCCGGAGAGGGCGGCCGTCGTGATCGCGCCCTCGGCGAGCAGCATCAGCGGGTCCGTCAGGGCGGCGGGTACGCCCGCGGCGTCGACGAGACCCGCCACGTACCGCCGGAAGGCGTCCTTGTGCGCCCGGGCCAGCGCGGCCACCGCCGGAGACGTCCCGCCCAGCTCCCCGAAGGAGTTGACGAACGCGCACCCCCGGAAGTCCGGCTCCGCGAACCACCGGCCGAGCCGGTCGTAGACCGCCAGCACGCGACCGGGGCCGGGCGGCACGGCCTCGACGTGGCGCGCCAGCGCCCCGCGCCACCGTTCGCCCCTGCGCCGCAGGTACGCCTCCACGAGCGCGTCCTTGGACGGGAAGAGCTGGTAGAGGCGCTTGAGGGACACCCCGGAGGCGCCGCGGATCGCATCCATGCCCACCGCCTGCAGCCCGCGGGCGTAGAACAGCTCGCCGGCCGCGTCGAGCACCCGGTCCTCGACGCTCTCCGCTGCTGCCGGTGACGGCGTCATACCACTCCTCCTCGAACGGGCCCTTGCGGGAGAACCATCGTTCTCCTACGCTACCGCACAGCACGGAGAACGACCGTTCTCCGCGGATCCGTACCGGACCAGGGGAGAGTCATGCCCGAGAGCAAGCCGCCGTTCCCGCCGTTCACCGCCGAGACCGCCCTGCAGAAGGTGCGGGCCGCCGAGGACGCCTGGAACAGCCGGGACCCCGAGCGCGTCGCCCTCGGCTACACCGAGGACTCCCAGTGGCGCAACCGCGACGTGTTCCTGACCGGCCGCGCCGAGATCGTGGCGTTCCTCCGCGAGAAGTGGGAGCGCGAGCTCGACTACCGGCTGCACAAGGAGCTGTGGGCGTGGAGCGGGAACCGCATCGCCGTGCGCTTCGTGTACGAGTGGCACGACGCGGCCGGCCGGTGGTTCCGCAGCCACGGCAACGAGAACTGGGAGTTCGCCGCGAACGGGCTGATGAGCCGGCGCTGGGCCAGCATCAACGACGTGCCCATCAGCGAGCGGGAGCGGTGTGTCCGTCCGTGGCGGGAGGAGTCATCCGCAGCGGCGTGAGCTGCTCGATGTCGTAGCGCTCGCGCAGCTTGGCCACGGCCTCCACGTCAACCTGCGGGCCGGAGTTGAGGATGTCGAAGAGCTCCTCGAAGTACCGCTCGTGGTCCGGCGGCGGCGACGCCTGGAAGAACATCCGGGCGGGGTCCCCCGTCGGGTTGGCGAAGGCGTGCGGGCAGCCCGCCGGTACGACGATCACCGTGCCGGCCTTCGCCCGGACGCACCGCTGGCCCGAGGGGGACTCCCACTCCCGCCAGCTGTCGCGGGTGCGGATGCGCGGCTCGAAGGCGAGCACGTCGAGCTCGCCCTCCAGCACGTAGAAGAGCTCCTCGCTGCGGGTGTGCAGATGGGCGCCGACGTCGAAGCCGGGCGGTACGACCACTTCGAAGCTGGAGGCGGCCCGCGAATGCTCCCCGGTCACCTTGAAGGTCACCTGCTGGGCCGGGGTGACGAGGGTCCGCCCCCCGCCGGGGGGCACGACCAGGCCGTCGGGTGCGCTGAGCAACGTCATGGGCGGGGCCTTTCGGAGCGGCCGGACGGCCTGGCGGCCGGGCCGGCGGTCACCAGGTGACGGGCAGGTTCTCCGGGCCCCGGATCAGTGCGCTGCGCTGCCAGCGGATCTTCTCCACCGGATCGGCCAGGCGCAGGTCCGGGAAGCGCTCCAGGAGGGTGGAGAGGATGACCTCGGACTCCAGCCGGGCCAGCATCGACCCCAGGCAGAAGTGCGGGCCGTGCCCGAACGACAGGTGCGGGTTGTGCGTGCGGTCGAAGTCCAGCTCGTCCGGACGCTCGAAGACGGCCGGGTCCCGGTTGGCCGTGAGGTAGGAGGAGTGCACGACCTCCCCGGCCCGGATCAGCACCCCGCCGACCTCGACGTCCTCGGTGGCGATGCGGGCCAGGCCGACGGCGTTGCGGTGCGGGATGAAGCGCAGCAGCTCCTCGATCGCCTGGGGCAGCAGCTCGGGTTCGGCGCGCAGCCGCGCCAGCTGGCGGGGGTGCGTGAGCAGTGCGTAGACCATGTTGGCGCTGTTGTTGCGCACGGCGTGGGCGGCGCTGGCCTGGATCAGCAGCGCGATGGCGACGGCCTCCTCCAGGCTGAGCTCGCCGCGGACGGTGGCCTCGGCGAGGTGGCCGATGAGGTCGTCGCCGGGGTCGGGGCGCCGCTGCTCCAGCAGTTCGGTGAAGTAGCCCGCCATGCCCGTCTTGGCGCGCTCGCTCTCCTCCCGGCCGTAGCCGGCCGACAGGAGGATGTTGGTCCACTCCGCCATGCGCGGCCGCTCGTGCTCCGGGACGCCCATGACGTCGCTGATCACGGCGAGCGGCAGCGGGCCGTGCAGGTGCTCCATCAGGTCTGCGGGCGGCCCCTCCTCCTCCATCTCGTCGAGGAGCTGGTCGGCCGCACGCTGCGCCGAGGGGCGCAGCCGTTCGAGGCTGCGGGTGGTGAAGGCGCGGGCCACGGCCTTGCGCAGCCTGGTGTGCTCGGGCGGGTCGGCGAAGCCCACCGCCTCGTCGAGCGGGATGAAGTGCGGGGCCAGCCGGGTGATCGGGCGGCCGAGGACCGCCTGGCGGCTGAACCGGGGGTCGGAGGTGACGAACTTGACGTCGTCGTACCGGGTCACGAACCAGGCGTGGCCCTCCCCGTTCGGCAGCTTGACCCGGGAGACCGGCTCGTCGCGCAGCTGCGCGGCCATGAAGGGGTCGAAGTCCAGGCCCCGCAGGTCCTTCACGTCCCAGAAACGTACGGGGAACTGCTCTGATACGGCTTCCGTCGTCGTCATCGGCTGCACACCCACCCTGCCTTTGAGCGCTTCTGTCCCACAGCCAAGCTCCCCCCAAAAGCACCCCGGCAGCGTGCCGTGCCGGGGATTTCACTCATCCGGCGCAGCGCGTGGACGTGTGCGCCGCTCGTTCGCCTGACGCGCGGGCGTGGCGGCGCGGGTCGTGCGCGCCGGGCGCCCGAGGCTGAGCCGCGTGCGTGGACTACGGCGGGGCAGGGCCCGCGAGGGTGCGGTGCTGCGGCGGGTGCTGGCCGCCCTGCTGGCGGCGGCGGTGGTACCGGCGGTCACCGGCGTCACGGACGCCCGGGGCCAGGGGGCGGGGCGGGCCCCGGCGTCGCCGATCGTGGCGGCCGACCAGGCGACGCGCGCCGTGTACGTGCTCGACGCGGCCCAGGCGCAGTGGGACGCCGAGGGCGACGACCCGGGGGTGCTCTGGTCGTGGAGCGCGGACGGCCGGGAGGGCCTGGCGGACCTGCGGACCGACGCGTCGTGGACGAACCCGAGCGAGGTGAAGTCCCGGGAGCTGGGCGGCCGGCGCTATCTGCTGGTCACGGCCTCCGGCGGGCTGGCCGCCGTGGTGGGCTACCCGGACCGGTCGGTGTACTGGGCGGCCGACACCGGCCCGGGCAACGCCCACAGCATCGAGCTGCTGCCCGACGGCAACGTGGCCGTGGCCGCCAGCACCGGCGGGTACGTACGCCTGTACACCGCGTCGGCGGGCCCGCGGGCCACCGGGCACGTGCAGGTCCCGCTGACCGGGGCCCACGGGGTGCACTGGGATCCGCGGACGCGACTGCTGTGGGCCCTGGGCAACCGGCAGCTCGTCGCGATGGAGGTGGGCGGGGAGCCGGAGGACCCGGAGCTCACGGTGGTGCGGGAGGTGACGCTGCCAAGCCGCGGCGGGCACGACCTGGCGCCCGTCCTCGGCAGCCGGGGACGGCTGTGGGTGACCACCGCCTCGGCGGTGTACCAGTACGCGACGGACGAGCGGGAGTTCGTGTCGTACCCGCTGCAGGGGCGGATCAGCGGCCCGGGCGTCAAGAGCATCGGCGACGACCCGAGGACCGGCCAGGTGCTGGTTGCCCGGCCCGAGCCGGGCAACCCCTGCACCTGGTGCACCGCCACGCTGTATCTGTACCGGCCCGACGGGACGCGGACGCTGCTGCGCGGCGGGGTGTACAAGGCCCGCTGGTGGAGCACCGACCGCGGCCGCTGAGCTCCCCCGGGCGACCGCCGGGACCTAGCGGGAGACCGCGGGCGGCGCCTCCTGCAGGCGGGCCCGTACGTCGGCGGCCGCCCCGGCGCTGTCGGGCACCTGCTCCCACAGCGCGAGCAGGGCGGGCGCCAGCCGGGACGCCCGTTCGCCGCTGTGCTGCCAGCAGTAGTGGGCCCGTTTGAGGGCGGCGAGCGCCTCGGTGTCGTCCGGGCCGCCCCGGGCCAGGTGCTGGGAGGCGGCCGACATCCACAGCTCGGCGGCGCGCGGGTGGTCGCCGGCCAGC
>NZ_JAIXMK010000142.1:0-25813 GCF_020328095.1 Streptomyces sichuanensis | reverse complement strand
CGCCGGGCCGCCCACCGCCCCGACGGCCGCTAAGCCGGCGGCCGCGGTCGCCGCTCTCAGCACCTGTCTCCTGCTGTTCATCACGCCACCTCCAGGGGTTCCGGACGCCCTCCGCCCGGGTGCGGGGGAAAACCTAGCGACGCCATGAGCACGCCGATAGAGGGCCCGGCCACATCCAGCGTTCGCGCCGTCGCGGGGAGCGGGGTAGACATGGGTTATGTCCTGGCGTGAGCGGCGACAGCGCGACGGGCCGCGCGTGCGGTCGGCGCGGCGCCTGTGGCCGGTGGCGAGCACCCGCAGCGTCGCCGGTCAGATGTTCGTGCTGCAGGTGCTGATCGTGCTGCTGCTGGTCGTGGCGGCGGCCGCCACCCTGCTGCTGCAGGCGCGCAGCGACCGTTTCGACGCGGCGCGTGACCGCTCGCTGGCCGCCGCCGAGGCGTTCTCCCACTCCCCCGGCCTGCCGGAGGTGATGCGCGGTCCGGATCCGTCCGCGGTGCTCCAGCCCGCGGCCGAGGCCGTCCGCCGGCAGGGCGGGGTGGACTTCCTCGTCGTGATGAACCGCGACGGCATCCGCTACACGCACCCCGACCCCAGCCTGATCGGCAAGAAGTTCGTCGGCACGATCGAACCGTCGCTGAACGGCCACGTCACCGTCGAGGACGTCAACGGCCCCCTCGGCGAGGAGCTGCAGGTCGTCGTCCCCGTCACGGACAGGGGACGCGTCGTCGGCATGGTCTCCTCCGGGCTCAAGGTGAGCTCGGTGAGCAGCGCCGTCGACCAGCAGCTGCCGCTGGTCCTCGGGGCCGGCGCCGCCGCGCTCGTGCTGGCCACGGGCGGCACGGCGCTGGTGACCAGGCGGCTGCGGCGCCAGACCCATGGCCTGGGCCCGGCCGAGATGACCCAGATGTACGAGCACCACGACGCGGTGCTGCACGCGGTGCGCGAGGGCGTGGTCATCGTCAGCGGCGACGGCCGGCTCCTGCTGGCCAACGACGAGGCGCGCCGGCTGCTGGAGCTGCCCCCCGACGTGGAGGGCCGCGACGTGAGCACCCTCGGCCTCGACCCCCGGATGGCCGAGCTGCTGGTCTCCCGTCGCCTGGCCACGGACGAGGTGATTCCGGTCGGGGAGCGGCTGCTGGCGGTGAACAACCGGCCCACCGACCGCGGCGGCGGCCCGCCGGGCAGCGTGGCCACCCTGCGGGACTCCACCGAGCTGCAGAAACTCGCCGGGAAGGCCGAGGTGGCGCGCGGCCGCCTGCGGCTGCTGTACGACGCGAGCGTGGCCATCGGCACCACCCTCGACGTCCAGCACACCGCCGAGGAGCTCGCCGAGGTGGCCGCCCCCCGGTTCGCCGACTACGTCTCGGTCGACCTGGCCGAGCCCGTGCTGCGCGGCGAGGAACCGCGCACGGTCGTGGGCAGCGAGGCGCCGGAGCTGCGCCGGGTGGCGCTCAGCGGCGTCCGCGACGACCACCCGCTGTACCGGGCGGGCGAGGTGCACCGCTTCGCCGCGCCCACCCCGCAGGCCACCGGCTTCGTCAGCGGGCACGCCGTGCTGGTGCCCGACCTCAAGGCGTCCTCCGGCTGGCGCACCCAGGACACCGCCCGTACCCAGGCCATCATGGACTTCGGGTTCCACTCGCTGATCACCGTGCCGCTCAAGGCGCGCGGCGTGCTGATGGGCATCGTCAACTTCTGGCGGGCCGGGGACAGCAGCACCTTCGAGGAGGACGACCTGTCCCTGGCCGAGGAGCTGACGGCCCGGGCCGCGGTGTCCATCGACAACGCGCGCCGCTTCACGCGCGAGCACGCCATGGCCGTCACGCTCCAGCACAGCCTGCTGCCGCGCGGTCTGCCGGAGCAGAACGCCGTCGACATCGCCTACCGCTACCTGCCCGCGCAGGCCGGGGTGGGCGGCGACTGGTTCGACGTGATCCCGCTGCCCGGCGCGCGCGTCGCCCTGGTCGTCGGCGACGTCGTCGGGCACGGCCTGCACGCCGCCGCGACGATGGGCCGGCTGCGCACGGCCGTGCAGAACTTCTCGGCCCTCGACCTGCCCCCGGACGAGCTCCTCGGGCACCTCGACGAACTGGTCGGCCGCATCGACCAGGAGGCGGACGACGGCGAGGCCACCATCGCGGGCGCCACCTGCCTGTACGCGATCTACGACCCGGCCGCCGGCGTGTGCAGCCTGGCCCGGGCCGGGCACCCGTTGCCCGCGCTCGTCCTGCCCGACGGCACCGTGGAGTTCCCGGAGCTGCCCGCCGGCCCGCCGCTCGGCCTGGGCGGCCTGCCCTTCGAGGCGGCGGAGCTTCAGCTGGCCGAGCACAGCAGCCTGGTGCTGTTCACCGACGGCCTCATCGAGGACCGCAAGCGCGACATCGACGCCGGGCTGGAGATCCTCCGCTCGACGCTGGCCCATCCGGACCGCTCGCCCCAGGACACCTGCGAGGCGGTCCTCGGCGCTCTGCTGCCGGCCCGTCAGAGCGACGACATCGCCCTGCTCGTGGCCCGTACCCGGGTGCTGGAGCCGGACCGGACGGCCGAGTGGGAGCTGGCCACGGACCCGGCGGTGGTCGGCCGGGCACGGGCCGACGTGACCCGGCAGCTGACGGAGTGGGGACTGGACGAGGCGGTGTTCACCACGGAGCTGATCCTCAGCGAGCTGATCACCAACGCCATCCGGCACGCCTCCGGGCCGATCCGCGTCCGCCTGTTGCGCGACCGGGCCCTGATCTGCGAGGTCTCCGACACCAGCAGCACCTCGCCGCACCTGCGGTACGCCGCCGCCGAGGACGAGGGCGGCCGCGGCCTGTTCCTCGTCGCCCAGCTCGCCGAGCGCTGGGGCACCCGCTACACCCCCGAGGGGAAGGTCATCTGGGCCGAACAGCCGCTGCCCTGAACGGCGCCGCCGCCCAGGGCCCGCCCGGCGGGCCGCTCCCGCCGCGAAGGAACGGGAGCGGCCGCTTCCGTCAGCAGGCGGCCGCCGACGGCAGCGCGGCCGCCAGGGCGGCCGGGAGCGGGGCCGAGTGGACCAGGGCCAGACGCTGGGTCGCCCGGGTGAGGGCGACGTACAGGTCGCTCGTCCCGAACTCCTGCGGCTCGGCCACGATCACCGCGTCGAACTCCAGGCCCTTGGCCTGCCGCGGGTCCAGCAGGACGACCGGGCTCGTCAGGTCCGGGACGGGGCCGGCGGAGGCGGCCGGCAGGGCGGCGGCCAGGGCCGCGTGGAGGGGGCGCGGGGCGATCACCGCGAGGCGGCCGTCCTCGCGGGCCTCCCGCGCCACGGCGCCGGCGACCGCGCCGGGCAGGTCGTCGGTGCGCTGCGCCCACGGGCGCACTCCGGTGGAGCGGATCGAGCTCGGGGGCTCGAAGGCGGGGTCGGCGGAGCGGACCACGGCCGCCGCGACCTCCATGATCTCGGCCGGAGTGCGGTAGTTGACGCCCAGCCGTACGTGGGTCCACCGGTCGCCGGCGTACGGGGCGAGGATCGTGCGCCACGAGCCGCAGCCACCGGGTTCGGCGGTCTGCGCCGGGTCGCCGACGAGCGTCATCGACCGGGTGGGGCAGCGGCGCATGAGCAGCCGCCACGCCATCGCGGACAGCTCCTGCGCCTCGTCCACGATGATGTGGCCGAAGGCCCAGGTCCGGTCGGCGGCGGCGCGTTCGGCGGCGGTGCGGTGGTCGGCCTCCTCGTGGCGCTCCGCGAGGCGTTCGGCGTCGACCAGGTCGTGGGCGGCCAGCACCTCGGAGTCCTCGTCCTCGCGGTCCTCGAACTCCTGGGTGCGCGAGCCGTAGGAGAGGTCGAGGACGCCCTGTGCGTAGGCGATGCGCTGCAGGCGTTCGGCCTCGGCGGCGGCGCGGGCCGCCGAGTCGTCCTCGCCGAGGAGTTCGGCGGCCTCGTCGAGCAGGGGGACGTCCGCGGGGGTCCACTCGCCGTCCGTGCGGCGGATCGCGTCGGCGTCGTCGGCCGGCAGGTGAACGGGGTCGGCGAGGAAGCCGGCGACCAGCTGCTGCGGCGTCAGGGCCGGCCACAGCCGCGCGATGGCGGCGTGCACCTCGGGGTTGTCCGCGACGCCCTTGCCGAGCTGGGCGATGTCGTCGGGGCCGAGGAGGTTGGGGCCGCCGTACGGGTCGGCGCCGATGCGGTCGGCCAGCTGGGCGGTGAGCGCGTCGATGACGGCGAACGCGAAGTGGGGGCGGGCGAGGTTGTGCGGCAGCCTGCTCTCGCGGGCCCGGTGCCGCGCGTCGGCGGCGATGTCCGCGTCCAGCCGCAGCTCGCCGTCCTCGTGGTCGATCACGATCGCCGGGTCGGGCAGTTGCTGGAGGTCCCGTACGTGGGCCGCCAGGGCGTCGGCCATGGCGGCGCCGCCCTTGACCTCCGCGGCCCTGGCGGTGTCGGTGCCGGTGGCCCGCACCCCGGGGAAGAGTTCGCCGGGCGTGGCGAGCAGCACGCCGGTCTCGCCGAGCGAGGGCAGCACCTCCCCGATGTAGCCGAGGAAGGCCGGGTTGGGCCCGACGACGAGCACGGCGCGCCGGGCCAGCAGCTCCCGGTGCGCGTAGAGCAGGAAGGCGGCGCGGTGCAGCGCGACGACGGTCTTGCCGGTGCCGGGTCCGCCCTCGACGACGAGGATGCCGCGGTGCGGGGCGCGGATGATCCGGTCCTGTTCGGCCTGGATGGTCTGCACGATGTCGTGCATCCGGCCGGTGCGGGCGGCGTCCAGCGAGGCGAGCAGCACGGCGTCCGCGTCGGCTCCCTCGTGCCCGGTGCGTTCGGTGTCGGCGAGGTCCAGGATCTCGTCGTGCAGCGCGGTGACCGTCTGCCGGTGGGTGGTGATGTGGCGTCGGCGGCGCAGGCCCATGGGGGTGTGCCCGGTGGCGAGGTAGAACGGGCGGGCGACCTCGGCCCGCCAGTCGACGACCAGCGGGGTGCGGTCCTCGTCGTCGCGCCGGATGCCGATGCGGCCGATGTGGTGATCGCGTCCGTCGCGGAAGGCCAGCCGCCCGAAACAGAGCCCGTTCTCCCCCGCGTTGAAGGCGGAGAGCAGCCCGGACTGTTCGGCCACCAGCACATCGCGCTCCAGCCGCGCCTGGAAGGTGCTGCCCTCCAGGGTCAGCGCCTCCTGCACCGCCCGTTCGGCCCCGTCCCGCAGTTCGGCGAGGCGCCCGTGCAGCACATCGATGAATTCCTGCTCGTGACGCATGTCCTCGTTTGACAATTCGGCTCCCGCACGGATATGATGGCCTCATAAAGCTTCTCCACGCCTTGAGTTCAGCGGGCATGGAAACCCCCAATATACGCAGAGAAATACCCCGGCCGTCAATACGGCCGGGGTATTTCTTTTCCGTTTTCCGTACGGGAGGTCAGGCCGCCGCGGAAGCGCCCCCGCCGTGGGCCCCGTGCGCCGGGTCGGCGACGGGACGTGCGCCCCACGCCCGCCCCGTCCGCCCGCCCCCGGTCGGCCCGGCGGGCGGCCCGGCAGGCGGCCGGACGGCGTGCAGGGCCGCCTTGGCCTCGGCCGCGTAGGTGTCGACGTACTCCTGCTCGGACAGCTTGAGGATCGCGTACATGATCTCGTCGGTGACCGCCCGCAGCACCGCGCGCTGGTCGTGCATGCCCGCGTAGCGGGAGAAGTCCAGGGGCTCGCCGAAGCGAATGGTGATCGGCACGAGGCGCGGCAGCCGGCGGCCCGTGGGCTGGGCCTCGAACGTGCCGATCATCGCGCACGGAATCACGGGCGCGCCCGACGCCAGGGCCATCGCGGCCACGCCGACCTTGCCCTTGTACAGCCGGCCGTCGTGGGAGCGCGTCCCCTCGGGATAGATGCCGAGCAGCTCACCGCGCTCCAGGACGCCCAGCGCGGTGTCGACCGCGGCCTGCGCCGCCTGCTTGCCCGACCGGTCCACCGGAATCGCCCCGATGCCGCGGAAGAACGCGGCCGTGAGCCGGCCCTTGAGGCCGGGCGCCGTGAAGTACTCCTGCTTCGCCAGAAAGCTGATCCGGCGCTTGACCATCACGGGCATCATGAAATGGTCCGAGAAGGACAGATGATTTCCCGCGATGATCGCCGACCCCGTGGGCGGCACGTGCTGCAACCCTTCGACGCGCGGCCTGAAGAGCCACCGCAACAGCGGCACCAGGACCACGGACTTGAACGCGAAATAGAACATCGGTCTGTGAGCTCCTCGCCCCTAGTGACCCCCGCGCCGAGGCACGCTAGTCGGCAGCGGGGATCATGGGGAGAGCGTCTATTCAGCCACGCCGGAGCTTCTCCTCCACCCGGCTGCGGAGCAGCTCGTACTCCTCGCGCAGCCGGACGAGCTTCGCGGGCCGCGGTATGACCTCCCCACCGACGACGATCTCCTCGGGCCCGAACTGCTCACGGGTGAGGTCGACTTCCACTCCCCGGCCCAGGCGGTTCCACCAGTGGTAGTCCGTCCACCGGCCGTCGACGTGGACCTCGCCGCGGATCAGCTCCCCGCCGAGCAGGTCGTGCAGGACCATGGCGGTGACGCCGCACTGGTCGCGGGCCGGATTGGCCGGCGTCCAGCGGGAACGGTACTCGGGGGTGCACGTATCGGCGTCCCAGCTGCTGCGGACGGCCGCTTCGATGTCGGTGAGAAGCAAAGGGCTCATGCCGTGCAGCATCACACGGGGCACTGACAATCGGCCGTCGGCGGCCCTCGGGCAGCCGACGGCGCCACGGTCCGGCCGGGCCGGAACCCGGCGGGACCGCGGTCGCCGGCCGGAGCCGTCAGTGGATGACGAGCGCGTTGGCCATCAGCCGGGGACCGGTGCTGTCGGACGGCCGGTTGACGACCCGTCCGCCGACCACCATCGTGGTGGATCCGCCCCCGTCGAGGTTGAGGGCGTCCACCGCGCCGAGGGCCCGCATGACGGCCGCGCTCTCCCGGAAGGACAGGCCCGAGCTGTAGCCCGGACGGCGGCCGTCGACGGTGACGAACAGCAGCGAACCGTCGTCCGTGACGCCGGCGAGCGTGCGCGGGTGCCGGTGGGTGGCGAAGTAGTCGAAGAAGCCCGGATCGTCCGGGTGGTTGAAGCCCTCGGCATCCGCGGGCACGACGACGCGGCCGCCCCGCAGCAGCTGCGGGCCGCCGGAGACGGCGTCCACGCCGCGCCCGGCGGTGGCCGTCAGCGACCGGCGGTTGCGGTCGAGGACGGTGGTGGTCACGGTCAGCACCTGACCCTGGCGGGCGTGGTCGCGCAGCCACTGGGCACCGTCGCCCGTGCCGGCGAGGACCGTGGCGCCGGCCGGGACCGTACCGCCGCGCCGGCCGCGCACCTCCAGCACCCTGCCGTCGCCCGCGAGGACCACCGCGACGCCCTCGCCGGCGTGCACGGGCCCGGAGAAGAAGCCGGTGTACTGGATGATCTCCGAGTCGTCGGTGCACAGGGCGTCGTGCCGGGGCCGCTCGGTGGGCAGGTCGCCACCGGTGCCCCCGCAGGACCGGATCCTGCCCGGGGCGCGGTTGAGCCCGTCCAGCTCGCGCTGGGCGCCGTCGGCGGAGCGCACCCGCAGCGCGGTGCTCAGCTGCTGGACCGAGGGGCGGATGCGCCGCTCGGAGGGCAGGACCAGCGCGCTGCGCCCCTGCACCGCCTCGCTGAGCAGCCGGCCGTCGACGACCGACAGCCCGGCGACGTCGCCGAAGGTGCCGTCCTCCTCGTCCGAGCCGTAGCTGCCGTTGACGCCGGCGACGCCGCCCGTGCGGCGGACCATGTCGGCCAGCGTCTCGCCGCCCGGCACCCGGTCCAGGGACTGCCGGGCCTCGACCCGCTGCCGCTGTGCGGCGGACACCCGCAGCACGTCGACCACCCAGGGCCCCGTGCGGCCGCTGCCGTCCTCGCCGGTGAAGTAGGTGCGCGTGGGCCGGAATCCGGCCGCCCGCAGGTCCTTCACCAGCCGTGCGGCCGCCTCCTGGTCGGCGAGCTCGCCGACCCGTACGCGCCAGCCCCAGGGCTGCTGCGAGGGCAGGTCCTGCGGACGTTCGTCCACCCGGCTGACGGTGGGTTCGAACCCGGCGCCGTCCAGACGGTCGGCCAGGGCGCGCGCCGCGGCCTCGTCCTTCAGCAGCGCGACCTCGATGGTCCAGTGGTCACGGGCGTCGGGCCGGCCCCGCTTGATCCGGGTCCAGGTCACCCCCGGGGCCACCTGGGTGACCGAGCGCGTCTCCGGCAGGCCGCCGTCTCCCAACGGGAGTCGCTGTACGGCGGGTTGAGCGGCCGCCTGGGCCTGCAGGCCCGTGGCGGGCAGAACGAGCGACAGTACGGCCAGGCCGGCGGTGAACGCCGTCCGGCGCATGCGTCTGATCTTCACCACGTTTCTCCCCTGCCCTCTCTGATCCGGTGTCGTGTCGCGGGCTGTCGCCGCAGTGTGGACGCGCAGCGTGTCGCGCACGAGAACGCTCAGCTCAGCATGGCGTAATGGGGCGGAAACAGGATGCTGCTGTGCCTGACGCGATGCACTGGTTCAATGCCTTGGAGTGAACGCCGGGCGCGCGCCCTCCCCCGGCGCGCGTCGACAGCCAGGACCAGCACGACACCCCTCGCGGATCGCAGCCGAAGGAGTCCCCCGTGCCCGTACCGGCCCTCGATCACCACACCACCGAGTACAGCCTCCCGCACGCCTACTGGCTGGCCCGCGCGGCGGCCCTCGCCTACGAGGACGAGGCCGCCGTCGAGCAGGAGGCGAAGCACTGGGGCTTCGGGAGGGTCCGTCACCACTTGACCCGGTTCACCCCGCCGTTCCCCCTGGAGGACACGCAGGCGTACACCCTCGCCAGCGACCACATGATCATCACCGCGTTCCGCGGTACGGAGCCGCAGCAGATCCGCGACTGGCTCTCCGACGCCTCCACACCACCGTGCCCCGGACCGGCCCGGACCGGCTACGTCCACTACGGCTTCGGGCAGGCACTGGAGTCGGTCTTCCCCGCCGTCAAGGAGACGCTCGCGGAGTTCCGCGACAACGGACAGACGGTGTGGTTCACCGGCCACAGCCTCGGCGGCGCCCTGGCGATGCTGGCCGGCTGCCGCATGTACCTGGAGGAGCCCCGGCTGCGGGCGGACGGCATCTACACCTTCGGCCAGCCCCGCACCTGCGACCGCCTGCTGGCCGCTGCGCACAACAAGGGCTTCAGGAAGAGCATGTACCGGTTCGTCAACAACAACGACATCGTCCCCCAGCTACCGCCCGAGCCGGCCTTCACCCACGTCGACACACTGCGCTACATCGACTCCTCGGGCACACTGCACGAGTCGATGCCCCTGCTCGGCCGCATGACCGACCGCGTCAAGGGCGCCACCGCCGACGCCTTCGCCCCCGCCTCCGACGGGGTCCGGGACCACCTGATGAAGAACTACCTGGCGGCGCTGGAGAAGAACATCCGCTGACCGCGGCGGACACCACCCGTCGTCCGCTGAGCACGATGAGGGGCCTGCAGCCGACCCGGTCCGACCGCCGGACCGCGTCGCCCGCAGGCCCCCCGTGTCAGCCCTTGGCCGGCGGCAGCTGGGCCAGGAAGTCCAGGAGTGCCGCGTTGACCTCGTCGGGGCGTTCCTGCTGTGTCCAGTGGCCGCAGCCCTCCAGGGTGATGCTGTCGCGCAGGCCGGGGGCGATCGCCGGGAGCACGGGCAGGAGATCGGCCATGCCGGGGAAGCCGCGGACCAGGTCGCGGTCGCCCGCCACGTACAGCGAGGGGACGTCGATCGTCCGGCCCTGGAAGGGGGCCAGCAGCTCCCAGTTGCGGTCGATGTTGCGGTACCAGTTCAGGCCACCGGTGAAGGCGCGCTCGCCGTGCTCGGCGAATTCGCGGACGAAGACCTGGACGTCGTCCTCGGTGAGCCAGGACGGCAGCTCCTGGGGGTCCTCCATCGTGTCCAGGAGTGACGCGCCGTCGGGGACGACCCACGGGCGCGGCGGGTCCGTGTGCGGGCTGTCGCCCGAGCCGCCGGTGAGCACGCTGCGGAAGGTGGTCCTCGGGTCCCGCGCCAGCTCGGCGTCGGCGACGCCGGGTTCCTGGAAGTACTGCTGGTAGAAGCCGTCGCCCAGCACGCCACGCAGGTGCTGCAGCGGGGCGACCGGGCCGCGGGGGACCGGGGGGACGCTCAGGCCGACGACGCCGCGGACGACGTCCGGGCGCAGGAGGGCGGTGTTCCAGGCGACCGGGGCTCCCCAGTCGTGGCCGATGACGACGGCCTGCTCCTCGCCCAGGGCGTGGACGAGGGCGATCACATCGCCGGTGAGGTGCAGCATGGAGTAGGCGTCGACGGCTTCCGGCTGGTCGCTGCGGCCGTAGCCCCGCTGGTCGGGCGCGACCACGCGGTAGCCCGCCTCGGCCAGGGGGGCGAACTGGTGGCGCCAGGAGTACCAGCACTCCGGGAAGCCGTGCAGCAGCACGACCAGCGGCCCCTGCCCCTGTTCGGCGATGTGCAGCCGGATCCCGTTGACTTCGACGGAACCGTGCTCGACGGCGCTGGTCACATGTCCTCCTGCCATGGCCCGTGCGGGGCCCGGTTGGATGCGGTCATCGCCTCGCTCAACGGACCGGGCGGGCGATGTGTTCCGCTGCGCGAGCGGAGCGTCGGCCGGTCGGCCACGGCGACTTGGTCTCGACCAGATTCGGCCTGTCCCGAAGAACGACAAATCGACAGCATGGACGACCAACGGTCAAGAGCACCATCTTGCGGGGGACGGCGATGGGGTACCGCATTCACTTCACCACCGAGGACCTGGCGCGCACGCGCGTCGCCGAGACGCCGTTGCCGCTGTCGGAACTGGGCACGGCGGTGCGGACGCTGCAGGACAGGAGCCGGCCGGTGCTGTTCGACGCCTGGCGTTCCCGCGTGGCCGGCCGGCTGCCGGCCGGGGCCAGGATGGCGCTGTCGCTCATTCCGCCCGTCGGCTGGTCGCCGACGTTCCTCAACCTGCCGCGGGCGGGGACGCCCGAGGAGCTGCTGGAGGAGGTGCGCGGCACGCCGCGGGCGGTGATCGAGTCCGAGCTGGCGGTGATCGCCGCGCGCCAGCCGCTCCCGCGGTGGGCGCACCGCCTGCCCGACGACGCCGCTTTGCTGGGGCAGCTCCTCGACGGGCTGGGCCGGCTCCACGACCTGCTGCTCAGGCCCTACTGGCAGCAGATCACCGGCTTCACCGCGGCCGACCGGGCGGTGCGGGCCCGTCAGTTGCTGGGCGGTGGCGTGGAGTCCCTGCTGGTGCAGGCGAATCCGCGCTGGATCCGGTGGGAGCCGCCCGTGCTGGAGGTGCGGATGGCCAACGAGGCCGAGGCCGACCTGCACTTGTCGGGGCAGGGCATCCTGCTGGTGCCGTCGGTGTTCAGCACGCGGTCGTTCGTGGACGAGGACGCCCTCCCCCAGCCCGTGGTCACCTATCCGGTGGGCCGTGAACGTCCCCTGCAGCGGCTGTCCCTGCTGGCGCCCGGCGCCGCCGGTGCCGGGCCCTCCGCCGCTCTGACGGCGCTGCTGGGCAGGACCCGGGCCGCGGTGCTCCATGCCGTCGCCGAGCATCCGGACTGCTCGACGAAGGAGCTCGCGGCGGCGGTCGGCGTCGCGCCGGCCAGTGCCAGCGAGCATGCGACGGTGCTGCGCGAGGCGGGCCTGATCCGCACGGTCCGGCACCGCAACACGGTGCTGCACGGCGTCACCGGCCTGGGTGTCGAGCTCCTCAACTCCCCTCGCGCGGGGAGCAGTCGATAGGCCGGGGGCTTGTGGTGTCGGAGCGGACAGTGGTGCGGGAGAGGGTGCGGGGCGGAGTGCGGAGTGCGGGTGGGCACGGTCGTGCCCGGGAGAGCGGCGGGCTCTGGCTGCCGCTCACGGGCGTGGTGGCGCTGGCGGCCGGGGTCGCCGGGGGCTGGGCCTACGCCCGGGCGGGCGCCTCGGGACCGGACGTGGTGCGGGACGTGACGGTGGGGTGGGTCTTCGCGGGCGCGGGCCTGGTCGCCCGGTGGCGGCGGCCCGCCAACCGCACGGGGCAGCTGATGGTGGCCGAGGGGCTGACGTGGTTCCTCGGCAACCTGCAGGGCACGAGCGTGCCGGTGCTCTTCGCCCTGGGCGCGTGGGGGGAGGCGCTCAACCTGGCCGTGCTGGCCCATCTGTTCCTCGCCTTCCCCGACGGCCGGCTCACCACGCCGCTCGCCCGGCGCGTCGTGGTGAGCAGCTACGTCCTCGTGGCCGTGGGCGGCCTGCTGAGGGTGCTCACCTACGATCCCTCCCTCGACGGCGGGGCCACCTACCTCACGTGCGGCGAGTGCGGCCCGAACGCCTTCCTGGTGCACCGCGACCCGGCCCTGTTCGGGGTGATCGACCTGGTGTACCGGTGGGTGGGGGCGGCGCTCACGGTGGTCACGGTCGTGGCCCTGGTCCGCAGCTGGCGGGCGAGCTGCCGGGCGCGCCGCAGGGCGCTGATGCCGGCGTGGATCTCCGTCGTCGTCGCCTCGTCCCTGGTGGGCTGGGAGGTGTTCTACGTGCTGACCCCCGGCCTGCTGGCGCCGGGAGAGGCGACCGTCGCCCTGCTGTCCGACCTCAGCGAGATCGCGGTGCCCCTCGCCTTCCTGGTGGGGCTGTTGCGCATGCGGCTGCGACGGTCCGCGGTGGGCAACGTGGTGATCGAGGTCGGTGCCGACCCGACGCCGGGCCGCCTGCAGGACGTGCTGGGGCGGCTGCTGGGCGATCCGTCCCTGCGGCTGGGGCTGTGGTCGGACGAGGCGCGCGCCTACCTGGACCCGGACGGCAGGCCGCTGCGCCACACCCGGCCCGGTGCGGGCCTGAGCGTCACTCCGGTCGGCAGCCCCGGCAGCCCGTCGGCGGTCCTCGTCCACGACGCGACGTTCGACGACGACCGGGAGTTGCTGGCCGCGGTCGGCGCCTCCGTGCGGCTGTGCCTGGAGAACACCTGGCTGCGCTCGGAGGCCGCGGCCCGGGTGCGGGAGAGCCGGGCGGCCGGCTCCCGCATCCTGGAGGCCGCCGACCGCGAGCGCCAGCGGCTGGAGCGGGATCTGCACGACGGGGCGCAGACGCGGCTGGTGTTCGCCCTGATGGCGCTGCGGCGCCTGGACGCCGGGCTGTCGGACTCCTCGGACGCGCGGCTGCGCAACGCCGTGGCGGAGACCGACCGCACGTTGCGGATGGCGCTGGAGGACCTGCGGGGCATCGCCCGCGGCATCCATCCCGCCGTCCTCACCCGCGAGGGCCTCGGCCCGGCGGTGACCGCGCTGGCGGAGCAGGCGGAGGTGCCCGTCGTGGTGTCGGTCGAGCCCCGGCGGTACGCGCCGCTGACGGAGTCGACCGCGTACTTCGCCGTGTGCGAGGCGCTGACGAACGCGGCGAAGTACGCACGGGCGGGGGCCGTGCGGGTCTCGGCGCGGCACGACGACGGATGGCTGGTGATCGAGGTGGCCGACGACGGGGTGGGAGGCGCCGACCCGGTGCGCGGCACCGGGCTGCGCGGGCTGGCCGACCGGCTCGCGGCCCTCGGGGGTGCGCTGCGCGTGACCAGCCCCGTCGGCGGCGGCACGCGCGTACGGGTGGAGTTGCCGTGCGCGTGACGGTGACCGAGGACTCGGTGCTCCTGCGGGAGGGGCTGGTGCGGCTGCTGGCCGAGGAGGGCTTCACCGTGGCCGGCCGGAGCGAGGACGCGGGCGAACTGCTCCGGCTGGTGGACGAGGTGCGCCCCGACGTGGCCCTCATCGACATCCGGCTGCCCCCGACGCACACCGACGAGGGGGTGCGGGCGGCGTGCACGATCCGGGAGCGGCACCCCGGCGTGGGGGTGCTGCTGCTGTCCCAGTACGTGGAGACCGGCAGTGCCGTGCGGGTGATGTCGCGCGACCCGAGGGGCTTCGGGTATCTGCTCAAGGACCGGATCGCGGACGTCTACGAGCTGTCCGACGCCGTCAAGCGCGTGGGGGCCGGGGAGTCGGTCGTCGACCCCGAGGTCGTCGCGCGCCTGCTCCGCCGGCGGCGCGCGGAGAGCGCGCTGGAGGACCTCACCCAGCGGGAGCGGGACGTCCTGGCGCTGATGGCGGAGGGGCGTTCCAACGAGGCGATCGCACAACGGCTGGTCGTGGGCGGCAAGACGGTCGAGACGCACGTGCGGAACGTCTTCACCAAGCTGGGGCTGGAACCCAGCCTGACGGACCACCGGCGCGTCCTGGCCGTGCTGACGTACCTCCAGGGGTGAGGGCCTCACCCGCCGGTGCGGTGCCGACCGCGGTGTGCGGCGCCTCAGGGCCTGCCCTGATGTGGGCCTGGCAGGCCGGAACCTACAGTGAGGACGCCGGACGAGAACGGCCCACGGGGCCGGGTCCGCCGGCGTCGCCGCGGCCCTCGCCGGCCGTCTCACACCGTCACGGAGAAGATCACCATGTCTGTGCTGTCCTTCCTGCGTTCCCGCTGGGCGGTCGCCGCCGCCGGTCTCGTCCTGGCGTCGTGCGTCGCCGCCGCCGCTCCCGCCGCCGCCTCGGAGGCGTCCCCTCCGCCGGGTGGGGTCGTCGTGTGCTGCTGAGGGCAACCGGCGGCAGGGGCGGCTCGTTGGGAGGTGCATGAGGAGCCGTCCTTCGCCGCGGCGCCGGCACCGGGCACGCCGGGCGTGGCCGGTGCCGGCGCTGGCCGCGTTGTGCGCGTTCGTCTCGCCCGGGGCGGCGGCCCCGGCGGCCGGAGCGCCGCCGCGCGTCGTGGACGTGCGCCCCGCCGGTTCCCTCGACGCGGCGTTCGGGGCGTACGCCGGACGTGCGGGGCCGCGGGGGCACTGGACCGGCGGGGACAGCACGTACTCGGTGCCGACGCCGGCCGGGGAACTGTGGATCTTCTCGGACACGTTCCTCGGCACCCTGCGGCCCGACGGTTCCCGCTCTCCCGTCACCGGCGACGGGGGCACCACCCCGTTCGTCCACAACAGCTTCGTGCTGTGGCGGGCCGACGGACCGCACACCGTCACCGGGCACGACCGGTCCGGCCGGCCCGTATCGCTCGTCCGCGGCCCGCGGGACGAGCCCTGGTACTGGGCCCGGGCCGGCGTTCCCGAAGGCCGCGGCGTGGCGGTCGTCTACGCCCGCTACGAGCGGACCGGCACCGGGCCCCTGGACGTGGCCCGGCGCGGCAACGTCCTGGCCCGGTTCGGCCCGGGCCGGCTCGCGCGGCCGCTCTCGCTCACCCCGCTGCCGTCGGCGACCCGCACGGCGTGGGGCGCCTGGCTGGAGCGGGGACGGGGCTGGACGTACGTCTACGGCACGGAACCTGCCCCGTCGGGCGGGCAGTTCCTGCACCTCGCCCGGGTCGCCGGGACCGACCTGCGGCGGCCCTGGCGGTTCCGGACGGCGCGCGGCACCTGGTCGCCGGACGAGGCGCGTTCGGCCCGGCTGACCGGGCCGGGCGGGGCCGCGCTGCGGACCTCGGACGAGCTCAGCGTGGTCCGGCACGGCCGGTGGTACGCCCTGCTCACCCAGCGCGCGGACCAACCGTTCAGCGCGGAGCTGCAGCTCGCCTGGGCCCGCACCCCGTACGGGCCGTTCACCCGTCCGCGGACGGTGTACACCGCGCCGGAGGCCGGCCCGCGCGGCACGTACCGCAATCCGAACGTCTTCGCCTACAACCCCCACGAGCACCCGGAGCTGGGACGACGGGAGGAACACCGGGGAGAACACCGCGAAGAACTGGTCATCTCCTACAACGTCAACAGCCTCGTCCCCGACGACGTGATCCGCCGGGCCGGCATCTACCGGCCCCGTTTCCTCCGCCTGGTCACCGCGTTCTGACCCGCGCGCGGCGGCCGGGGCGGCACGGCGGCGGGTGGCCGGATTCCCCCGCGCCGCATTGCGGGGAGCACCCGCCCACGCCAAGATCACGTGCCGTAGCCGCGTGATCACGCACGTGCTGTGCGCCCCTGTCGCGCACCCCCGTGAACTGGAGACGGAGACCGATGTCTGCTCGTACTGCGTTCCGCACCGTCAGCCTGGCCCTTGCCGCCGCGACGCTGGCCCTGACGGCTGCTCAGGGCGCGCACGCCGCCCCCCGCACGGCACCGGCCGGGGCGGTGGCACCGGCCGCCGGTACGGCCGGTACGGCCGCCTCCGACGAGAACCCCTTCCGCCACATCGACCTGGAGGGCCTCCGGGCCGAGAAGCGGTTCATGTACCCGGCGGGCCACCCGGTGGCCTTCTGGGCCCTGGTCCTGGACGACGAGCGGGTCTCGCGGACGTACAAGGGCGGGACGTTCTTCGTCTACGCCCCGGCCACGGGCGAGTTCGGCTGGATGCTCGACACCGACATCGCCACCCGCACCGTGAAGGACCCGCACCAGGTGGTCATAGCCGACCTCGGCTTCCTGAACTCCCACCCCCGGGTGGAGGTCCGGTACGGCAACCCGGACCAGCCCAGGAAGGCCCGGGTGGTCGCCCGGACCACCATCTGGATGCACTGACCGGACACCGGGCAGAAGACCGCCGGCCGGTGACCGGCCCCGGCCGCCTACGCGGCCGGGGTCTCCTGCTGCAGCGGCGGCTCGACGGGCGCCTCGGGCTCGGGCCCGAAGAGGACGGCCCGGGCCACGGCCGGGGCGAAGAGGGCGCTCGCCGGCGCGGTCAGGGACAGCACGTCGCGGAAGGCCGCGCCGACCTCCGGGTTCCCGCAGGCGCGCTCCATGAGGCGCTTCATGTACCAGTCCGCGGGCCGGTCGACGGCACGGGGCCGCAGCACGTTGCCGGTCGCGCCGGGCATGTTCTTGTCGGCTCCCGCCGAGATGTCCCACGCCTGCCGGGCGGCCGCGCCCAGGGCCTGCTGCACCCGGCGCGTGGTGGGCGTGCGGCGGGGGTCGGCGAGCGCGTCCCGCAGGGCGACGGCGCTCAGCGCCGCGACGGACATGCCCTGCCCGTAGACGGGGTTGAAGGCGCACAGGGCCTCACCGGTGGCGAGGAACCCGGCCGGGCGGCGGCCCGGCCGGTCGTAGCGGCGCCGCACGTTGCCCGTCCCCCGGAAGCCGTGGACGGCCGAGACCGGCTCGGCCCCCCGCAGCCAGTCGTGGAGCAGCGGGTGCGGGAGCCGGGCGGCGAAGTCGACGAACCCGTCCTCGTCGGTGGGCGGTTCCGAGCCGCGCAGGCCGGAGAGGGTGACGATCCACCGGTCGTCCTCCAGGGGCAGCATGAGCCCCCCGAGCGGCTGGTCGGGGTTGGGGACCATGTACACGCCCAGGGCGGCGCCGTCCCCGGGGCCCGCGGCGGCGCGGTAGAAGCGCGTGGAGTAGGCGAGGCCGGTCTCCAGCCTCTCCTCGTGGGGCGGCTCGGCGCCGATCGCGGCCAGCCACGCCGGGGCGCGTGAGGAACGGCCCGAGGCATCCACGACCAGATCGGCCTCCAGGACCCGCTCCTCCTGCCGGCCGGCCGCGGCGCCGCGTTCGCGCAGCCGGACGCCCCGCACCCGGCGGGCGTCCCCCACGAGCCCGGTCACCTCCGCGCCCTGCACGGTCTCGATGCGGGACCCGGCGAGCACGCGGCGGCGCACCACCCAGTCGGTCAGGCCGCGCGAGGCGCTGAGGAAGTTCGAGCTGGCCGGGGTGCGGCGGAACCAGCGGCCGTTCTGCCACTGGCAGACGTCGGCGGGCGTGCCCACCCGGTGTGCGCCGTGCTCGCGCATCTCGTCGAGGATGCCGGGCAGCAGCGCCTCCATCGCCTGCTGACCGCTCTCCAGCAGCACGTGGGTGTGCCGGTCCTGGGGCACGCCCGAGCGGTGGCCCGGCCCGTCGGGGTAGCGGTCGCGCTCGACGACCGTCACGGTGCCGGCGTGTCCGGCGAGCACCTGTGCGGCCAGCAGACCGGCCAGGCTCCCCCCGATGACGACGACGCGGCGCGCGGGGCGGTGGGATTCGCCGCCGGTCGCCTCCTGCGGATGGTGCGCATCTGTGTTCGTCATGTCCACCCTCATCTTCCCGGCCGCTCCGCCCCGTTACCGCACGGTCCCGTACGGGCGTACCGCGGCGCCACTCCCCCGAGGCCGTGATCACGGTACCGGTCATCCGGCCCGGTGCCCCCGGCCGGGCGTGAAACCGGCCGGAAGGAACTCCCTGGCCCGAGCGCTGAGGGGCGCGTGGACTAGGGCAGGAGACTATGCAGCCGATTATGAATGCGCCGTGCACTCCAATACACCTTCGGCAGTACGGGGATGGCTTTAGTTGTGCGATGGAACGGGCAAGCACTGTGCCAAGACCGGAGGTGGGACGGACCAGGTCCGTCTGCGCGCCGGGACGTGCGGGCACGGTGTCCAGGGGGAGCGGAGAACTGTGATCCAGTCAGGTGCACACGGCACCGGATCGAGATGGTTCCGGGCCCGGGCCGGTGGCTGGTCCTCAGGTCCGGGTGCCCGGGAGCCCGGCGCGCTGGTTCCGCCCTGCGTCACGCGCCCGCCCCGCGCCGCCGCCCGGCGCAGCTGAACGCTCCGCCCGGGCAGCCCGTTCATCGCCGAATGCACCCGTTGCCGCCCCGCCGGTGCACGGCTCGTTGTGACAGCGCTCCGTCACGATCACCGGGAGGGGAATGCCATGCGTTGCAGCGTTGCCGTGACTCCCACCAGCAGGGCCGAGGGCCCAGGAGGTGGCCATGCCCCAAGATGTGATCATTCCGGTGGAGTTCCCGCACATGGTCAACCCAGATCCGGGCCGGGCGTACGCCCGGGAGCACCGCTGGGGAGACCGGTACCGGGTGACCGACGATCCGGTCCGGTGGCAGCGGATCCGCGCCGCAGAGCCCGGGAAGCTGGTCGCCTACACCTCCCCGGACGCACGCGGGAGCGGGTACGACCTGGCCGTCGACCAGATGTGCTTCTTCTTCTACTTCGACAACCTCGTCGAGGAGCTCTTCTTCGACAACCCCTCCCAGGCCGCCCCGTTCATCCAGCGCATGGTGGACGTCCTGGACCCTGACATACCGTCCGCCCTGCACGACCGGTCGGTGCCGGCGGTGGCCATGCTCGCCGACCTGTGGGCCGACAGCGGCGCGCGGATGTCCTGGCAGTGGCGGCACCGGGCGGCCGGCCACTGGATGGACTACCTCTGGGCCAACCTCGCCGAGGCCGTCGACCGGTACCGCGGCACCACCCCCACCTCGATCGGCTCCTACCTGCGGATCCGGCGCGCCTCCATCGGCCTGACCCCGGTCCTGGACATGTACGAGGTGGCCGGCGGCTTCGAGGTGCCCGCCGGGGTCTACCGGCAGTCGGACATCCGACGGCTCCAGACGCTGGCCTGCGACCTGACCGTCCTCGGCAACGACCTGGTCTCGCACGACAAGGAGGACGCGGTCGGCGACACCTACAACGCCGTCATCATCCTGCGCGACCACCACGGGTTGTCCCAGCGGCAGGCCATCAACCAGATCAACGCCGAGTTCGTGCGGCGCGCGGCGGAGTTCCACCACCTGCAGGGGCGCCTGCCGGGGCTGTGCGAGGCCCTCTCCTTCAGCAGCCACGAGCCGGCGCTGGGCGGCCTCGGCCCCGGAGGGCCGCGCGCCCTCCGGCTGCCGTTGCCGGGCACGCCGCTGTGCCCCCACGACGCCACGCTCTCCCTCGCGGAGTGCCTGCACACGTGGGTGGGCGGGCACCTCGACTGGATGCGCGAGGCGCCGCGCTACGCCGCCGAGCACGCCCTGCCCGGAGGCAGGCTGGCCGAGGCGTAGCGGCCGGAGGGGGCCGGCCACGGGGCCGGCCCCCTGGCGCGGGAGCCGCCGCGGAGTCAGACCGCCGGGGCGCCCGTCTCCGCGTCCGCCTGTGCGTTCTCCTCCTCGACGGCGGTGCGCACCTGCGCGTCCTCGATGACGCCGGTCGGGTACAGGGCGCGGCCGGCGGCGTAGGGCTGGGCGTAGACGGCGACCAGCTGCCGGATCTTGCGGCTGTCCATGACGGGGGCGCCGGGTTCGTCGCCGCCCTCCGGCAGGCCCGCCCACATGTCCTCGGCGGCGCTCATGAGCTGGTCGGCTTCGTCGCGCAGGCGGTGCCAGGCTCCCTCCAGCAACGCCTGCTCCATGGCGGAGAGAGAACTGAGGACGGTGACGTAGTCCTCGGCCAGGCGCTCTTCTTCGGCGGTCGGTTCGAGCGCTTTGGCTGCCAGCTCGGTTGCGTACACGGACACCTCCACGGATGGGACGGGCAGTACCGGGACCATGCGTACGGTTCCGGCCCCCCGGCATCGTCGCGCCCCGGGAGCGCGGCAGTCGCCGTTCACTGTGGCCGCGCAGCCATTTATCACCCGCACGGATGAGCGCTCGCCGGGCGGCGGCGGTGCCGCCCGGCCGGAACGGTCAGAGGGGGGCGTCCAGTGCCAGGCGTCGGATGCCGGGCATGTGCTCGTCGAGTTCGCCGGGCTCGAACCGGCACATGCCCACGACGTGCCAGAACTCGCCCGCGACGTCGCCGTCGAACTTGTAGCCCCCGGACGGCGACAGGGCCGCCCAGCCGCCCGGCAGGCCGATCAGGGTGCCCCGCGGGACGGGCGTCCCCTCGTCGGGCACCGTCCACAGCCGGACCGTGCCGTCCTCGCCGCCGCTGGCCAGGAGCGCACCGTCCGGGCTGAAGGCGAGGGCGAGGATGCGGCCGGTGTGGCCGGTCAGACGGCCCGTGGCGGCGCCGGTCTCCGGGTCCCACAGGCCGATGGTCCGGTCGTCGCCCGCGGTGGCGAGCACATGGCGGCGGGGGTGGGCGGCGGCGGCCCACAGCCGCCCGGAGTGGCCCCGCAGGCGGTGGCGGAGGACGCCGTCCCGCCAGACGAGGGCCTGGCCGTCCCAGGAGGCGCTGGCCAGCCAGGCGTCGCCGGGCCCGTGGACGACCGCGTACACGCGGTCGGTGTGGCCGGCGAGTTCGGCGACCGGCCGGCTGCCGGCGAGGTCCCACAGGCGCACGTGCCTGTCGTCGCAGCCGGTGGCCAGGACGGTGCCGTCCGCCGTGAACGACAGCGACCGCACCCGGCCGCGGTGCCCGTCGAGGGTGGTCACGTGGGCTCCCGTGCTGCGGTACCACAGGCGTACGGTGTCGTCGTCGTTGGCGGTGGCGAGGATCTCCCCGTCGGCGCTGAACGTCTCGGCCCACACGTGGTCGGTCTCGGCGTCGATCTCCCGCTGGTACTCGCCGCTGCCGGCGTGCCACACGTAGACGTCGCCGTCGCTGCTGGGGGTGGCGAGGAGGGGTCCCACGGGGGTGAACACGGCGGAGACCAGGCGGTCGTTGTCGCCGCTGAGCTCGCGGACCCGGCGGCCCGTGGCGGGCTCCCAGAGCCGGACGACGCCGTCGTTGCCGCAGGCCGCCAGGTGGCCGCCGTCCGCGCTGAAGGCCAGGCTGACGACCTTGCGCCCGTGGCCGCGCAGGATGCGCCGGCCGCGGCCGGTGGTGGTGTCCCACAGGCGCACCGCGCCGTCGTTGCCGGCCGAGACCAGCAGCGGGCCGGACTCCGGTGCGGCGGTGGCACCGCGGGGACGGAACCGGCAGGCCCAGACCGATCCCTGGTGGTCGGAGGGCTGCTGGCGCAGGGGCAGGGCCGACCAGGGGGCGCCGGGGGCGGCGTCGTGGGAGACCCGCCACAGGCGGACGGAGCCGTCGCTGCCGCCCGCGGCGAGCATGGTGCCCTCGGGGTCGAACACCACCTGGTAGACGGCGCCCCCGCCGAGCAGCGGCGCTGCGGCGGGCGTTCCGGTGAGCGGGTCCCACAGCAGGACGTGGCCCTCGGTGTCGCCGCTGGCCAGGAGGGTGCCGCCGGGGTGGAAGTCGAGGGTGTAGACGCGGCCGGGGTGGCCGGTGCAGGTGTGGCGCAGCCGCCGGGCGGCGACGTCCCAGATCCGGACCGTTCCCTGGCCGTCCTCTCCCATGTCGCCGGTGGCCAGCAGCGTCCCGTCGGGGCTGAAGCCGGCGCGGTAGACCGCCCCGTGGTGGCCGGGGAGTTCCCCGAGGAGCCGGCCGGAGCGGGTGTCCCACAGCCGTACGGCCGCCACGGCGTCGCCGGTGGCCAGCAGGGTGCCGTCGGGGCTGAAGACGGCGGTGTAGACGGGTGCGGTGTGGCCGGGCAGGCGGTGGACGGGGGTGCCGGTGGCGACGTCCCAGAGGGTGACGGTGCCGTCGGCGTCGCCGGTGGCCAGGCGGGTGCCGGAGAGGTCGAGGGAGACCGGCCACACTCCGCCGGGGTGGATCTCCAGCCGGTGGCGGCAGGCGCCGGAGACGGGGTCCCACAGCCGTACGGTGCCGTCCGCGCCGCCGGTGGCGAGCACGTCCCCGCGGAACTTGACGGCGTAGACGCGGCCGGTGTGTCCCTGGAGGGTGCGCAGGGCGGTTCCGGTGGCGGCGTCGCAGACCAGGACGCCGCCGTCCTCGCTGCCGACGGCGAGGAGTTCGCCGCCGGGGCTGTAGGCGACCGGTTCCGGCAGCCGGCTGGTGCGCATGTCGAAGCCGTAGGGGACGCCGACGGCGGAGGGGCGGAAGCCCGGCTCGGCGGTCAGGCCGGGGGCGACGGCGGCGGCCTGCAGCTCCGGGGTGCCGAGGACGGTCCGGTCGGTCACCGCGTTGATCAGGGCCGCCCGGTGCCAGCTGCTGCCGGTCACCTGGATGCCGCGCAGGTCGGTGCCGACGAGGCGGGCCCGGCGCAGGTCCGCGCCGCGCAGGTCGGCGCCGGAGAGGTCGGCGTCGTCGAGGCGGGCGCCGGACAGGCGGGTGTCGCGCAGGACGGCGCCGGAGAAGTCGGCTCCGACGAGCGAGGCGTCGGTGAGGTCGGCGCGGGTGAGGTCGACGCCGGAGAAGTCGCGGTAGGAGAGGTCCTCGCCGGCGAGGAGGGCGCCGCGCAGGTCGGTGTGGGCGGGGACCCGGAGCCGGGTGAGGACCTTGACGGCGTTGGCCCGGGCGGTTTCGCCGTCCCGGCCGCCGCCGTCCTCGGCCGGTTCGCCGGCCAGGGTCCGTTCGGCCCACTGCTGGCAGGTGCGGTGGTCGGCGAGGTCGCAGAGGAACTCCACGGCGAGCTGGCTGAGCGGGCGGCGGGCGAGCAGGTCGCCCTCGGCCGCCGTGTCGCCGAGGCGTCCCGCGGCCTCGCGCGCCACCAGCCATTCGACGACGGATCCGTGGATGAAGCGGAAGAGGCCCTCGTCGGTGCGGACGAGCAGGCTGCCGGAGCCGACGGCGTGGGCGGCCTGCGGCACGGACAGCCGGCTGTCGGCGAGCTCGGTCAGGGCCTCGGCCACGTCGTTGAGTTCGTCCAGGCGCAGGGCGCTCTCGCCGCTCTCCCACAAGCGCAGGGCGAGGGTGGTCACCGCCTGCCACAGCTGGCGCAGGCTGAGCCCGGGGGTGCTGCCGGGCCCGCCGTGGCCGCGGCGTTCCTCGAACCGCAGCCAGGAGGAGAAGACCTCCTCGTAGAGTCCGGCGGGGCTCAGGGCGCGGCCGGCGCCGGCGACCGCGCGCAGCCGTTCGTGGTCGAGGTCGGCGACGAAGCTGAGCAGGCGGGGGTTGCGGCACAGGGCGAGCAGGTCGGGGATGCCCTCCAGCAGGCGCACCCGGCGGTCGGCGGCGTGTTCGTCGCCGTAGCGGTTGACGAGGTAGGAGCGGATCTGCTGCGGGGTGAACTCCTGGACGGCCAGGACGCGGCGCTGCGGCAGCAGTCCGACGCGTTCGCCGAGGGCGGTGAGGACCTGGGCCTGGGAGCGGAAGTGCTGGGTGCGGCTGCTGACGACGATCTTGGCGTTGTCCACGGCGGCGTCGAGGAGCACTTGCAGGTGGTCGGCGGCGCGGTCGTAGCTGACCTGGTTGACGAGCTCGTCGAAGCCGTCGAAGAGCAGGACGATGCGGCCCTGGCGGAGCATGTAGCGGAAGGCGCGCAGGTCGATGGTGTCGACGCCGTGGCCGGCGAGGTGGGCGGCGACGAGCCCGTCGAGGGTGTGGGCCTTGTCGAGGGAGCTCAGCTGGATCAGCAGTGGGACGAGGTGGGGCAGTTCGCCGGGCAGGCGGCGGGCCAGCTCGCGCAGGGCGAAGGTCTTGCCGTGCCCGAAGTCGCCGAGGAGCAGCAGGAAGCGGCCGTGGTCGGCGTCGAGGAGGCGCAGGACGTCGTCGACGAGGCCCTCGCGCTCCATGCCGCCGGGGCGTTCGAGTTCGCGGTAGCGCTGGGGCAGGTAGAGGCCCGGTGCGTACTGGGGGTCGGTGGTCAGCCGTTCGGTCTGGGCGGCGACGTAGCCGCGCAGGTCGAGCAGGCCCTGGAATTCGGTGAAGCTGCGGACGAGGACGCCGCGGCGGCGGGCGCGCTCGCGCAGTTCGCGGGCGGGCGGCGGGCCGTCGTGGACGAGTTCGGCGTCGGGCTCGGTGTCGGAGGCGTGGACGTGGTCGATGAAGCGGTCGACGTCCTCGGCCTGCGGGGTGCCGGCGCACACGCCCACCCGTTGCTGGCGCACGAAGCCGGCCTCGGTCCAGGTGACGAGCAGTCCGGGCGGGTCGCCGGGGATGCGCCGCAGGTGGACGCCCTCGTGGCGGATGCGGCAGACCTCGGCGACGCGGGCGACGAGGACGTCGAGGGGGCCCTGGACGGCCCGGGCCTCGGGCTGGGGGCCGGCCGGGTCGCCGGGCGGGGCGAGCGGGTCGGTGCCGGCGGGGGCGGTCGTGGGGTCCTCGGAGCCGGGGGCGGGCGTGGCCGGCTGGGGCGGTCCGAAGGCGCGGTGGGTGCCGGGCCAGGCGGTGGCGTAGTGCTGGGGGCCGGTGCCGGTGGCCCGGGGCCAGCGGGTGAGCCCGTCGCGGGTGAGGTGGAGCAGCTGGTGGCCGCCGGGGGCGGCGGCGCCGAGGACGGGCAGGTCCCGGGCGGTCAGCGGCAGGGCGTGGGCGGTGGGTGCGGCCGTGGTGACCCGGGGGTCGGTGGTGGGGCCGTGGAGCAGCAGGTGCAGGCGGGGCGCGGTGAGCCGGGCGAGCACGTCGGTGTCGCGCAGCGGCGCGGCGGCGGTCGTCCGGCGGCCGGGGGCGGGTGCCCGGCCCGGGTCGTAGCCGAGGGGGCGGCCGGGGCCGGGGGTGCGCCGGGCGGGCGCGGCGGGGGCCGGGGAGGTGGGGCCGGGGTCCGGCGCGGGGAGGGCGTCGAGGGGGCGGCGGGTGTCCGGCGGGTGGCGCAGGGCGCCCAGGCGCAGCCAGCCCTCCTGCTCGTAGGGGCGCAGGGCCTGGGCGAACCAGGCGGCCTGTTCGGGGCCGAGCAGGCCGTACTGGTCCTCGGGGCGGTGGCTGTAGGCCATCGAGGAGTTGAGGCCGGCGACGACCGTGTGGAGGGCGGGGACGGGGAACAGGCTCCAGGGCTGGTCGCTGTCGAAGACGGCGTCGAGTCCCTGGTAGAGCTCCTGGAACAGCCGGGCGTAGTGGCGCCACTTGGGCCAGTAGGGCGGCCGGGGCTGCATCTCGTCGGCTTCGCAGGTGCTGAAGTAGGCGCGGCAGGCGGCCTGGCTGACGTCCTGGCCGCCGGGTACGACGGCGAGGCGGTCGGCGGCGAGGCCGAGCCGGGAGCGCAGGCCGGTCAGGAAGGTCAGTGCCTGGTCGCATTCGCGGGGGCTGCCGGAGGCGGTGAGGTCGCCGGTGACGACGAGGAGGTCGGGGGCGGGGGCGCCGGCGTCGGTCAGTTCGACGAGGTCGCCCCAGACGGCGGCCTGGAGTTCGGCGGGGTCCGCGCCCCGGCCGAAGCAGGGCCCGGCCAGGTGGAGCACGGAGACGGACTCGCGGGCGTGCCGGCCCTCGGCGGCCCGGGGGTAGGCGGGCGGTGCCGCGGGGCGGCGGCGGCCCGCCCAGCCCGGGCTGCCGGGCTGCCGGCCGGCC